>DATFDL010000756.1:0-2797 GCA_035252155.1 Pirellulales bacterium
GGAATTTATTCCGTTCCTAATTTTCACGGAATTTGTTCCGTTTCCCATACCCGCGGATTTCTCGGCGATGTGGCACAGCCGCCCTCGGCTGTGAGGCGGTCGCCCAAAAGGCGACCGGGAAACAGCCGAGGGCGGCTGTTCCACATTGTCGCATTCGCGCCCTGTGAAGTATACGAACATTTACCCGTAGATTTCGACGAACGCCCGACGATAAACCGCTGGATCGTCGGGTAGCTTAGCACCCAGCGTATCGCGGTGGCCCGCGCCGTGCTGGAAGCGCCTCTTTTCAAACACCGGCATCGTCAGACCGGTCACGGCTTCGACGCCGCGCCGCACGACCTCGCCCTTCAGGGCATACAGCTTGTCGTGCCGCCAATCGGTCAACTCGATAAAGGGGATGCCCTCGGCCACTTCGATCACGTTCGGCAAGGCATAGGGGCTGAAGCCGCAAAAGCCCAGCGACCGCGCCGGCGCATACGAACGCACATGCCCGCGGCTCTGACCGCCGGAGTAGGTAAGCGAGTGTTTGATGGCATCGACGCCCCAGCCCTCCTGGTAGAGCATCAGGTTGTTCAGCACGCTGCGGATGGTCAGCTCAGGATTATCCTCGATCGGATAGTCCTTCAGGTTTTCGTCGCCGCCGTCGCCGTCGACCAAATACTTCCAATCGGGGTAACGCAGGCGGATGCCGCGGCACAGCGCCAGCGAGACCGCCGCCGATTGCACATCGAGCGGCTTGTAATCTTCGATCACCCGCACCGCTTCCAGGCGGTCGATGGTCTCGGCCGGCACGTCGATGGTCTCCAAAAACAGCCCCAGATCGAGTGCCTCGAGAAAATCGGCGGCTTGTCGGACGTCGTCGCCCTGGCCATCGACGGAGAGCGTAAACGCTTTCAGCCGGGCGGGCGATTGGCCGGCCGCCAGCAGCAGATGATAGAGCACCAAAAAGACCGAACCTGAATCGATGCCGCCCGAAAACAGCACGCCGATGGGCGCCCGGCGGTCGATCTGGTCGAGCCAGCGCCGGCACTCGTCGGCCAGTGCGCCGATGTACGCTTGGCCGATGGCGTCGAGATCGGCCGGCAGCCGGTTTCGGGCAGGGGTGAAAAAGCGGCGATAGGTCGGGTTCGGATCGGGGCAGCCCACCAGGGCGATCTCGACGAGGTGATGCGCCGGCGCCATCCGCGTATACGAAGGATGAAACTGCCCGACGAGACCCTCGTCGCGTAAAAAATCGCGAATCGCTTCGATCCGTTCGGCCACCACCAGGCAGGGGCCTTCGGCACGTTTGGCGATGAAATAGCGCAACGGGCGGCCGATCGAGCGGGCCATCCGCACGATCTGTCCCCGGCGATGCACCAGGGCGAACTGCCCATCAATGGCCCGCACCTGTTCGGGATCGCCCGAGCCGACTCGTTCGATGGCTTCGTCGAGCGACATATTCAGGATGGTATTGGCCGAGGGATCGCTGAGATCGACCAGGCGTTCGATGGGGACTGGGTGCATAGCTTGGAAATCCTCAGCGGCGAGATGTGGCGGACCGATCTTCACCATCGTAACTCTTACCGGGGTGAGATTAAAGCGCCGACAGTGGACTCCCTGATGGCACACTTCATGGGCAACCAGAGTCGGCCGTGCGCAATAAAGTCGCAATCGCGTTCATACTCCCTCTGCAGGAGGGACGATCATTGAAAAACGCCGAGTGCCACCGGCTTTTGCAAATTTGCAAAAGCCGTGCGCGGACCATCGCAATCGACCGCTCGGCGAAGTGGGTTGCTTAATTCTTGGGCGTCATCTTTTTGTCCGCGGGCGGCTATGGCTTTACTCGGCGCAGCGGAAGCGAGCCTCTCCCCGTTTTATACCAAAAGACCTGGCTTGGTCGTTTTCAGCGAGACGGAATGAATTCCGTTCTACAAAAGGCCGTAACCGGTCAGCGTCTTGCGGAGCTTTTGCTCGTCGGCGGCCGAGAGCGGCGTCATCGGCAGACGCAGCTCGCCGGTGTCGCGGCCGACCATCTTCATGGCCGCCTTGATGGGAATGGGGTTGGTGGCCAGCCCGAGCATGTCGCGGCACAGCGGGAACAGCTTGTGGTGCCAGCGCTGGGCCTCGGCCAGATAGCCGGCCTCAAAGGCCTTGAGCAGCGCCAGCATGTCTTTGGGAACAAGGTTGCCGACCACCGAGATGACACCGCGTCCGCCGATGGCCAGCAGCGGCAGCGTGAGGCTGTCGTCGCCACTGAGCACCGTCAAATCGGTGAGCGCCAAAATCTGCGAGGCCTGGTCCAGCGAGCCGGTCGCTTCCTTGACCATCGCGATGTTGGGCAGCTCGGCCATTCGCGCGATCGTCTCCGGCTCGATGTTTTTGCCGGTGCGGCCGGGAATATTGTAAACGCAAATCGGAATACCCACGTCGGCCAGGGCCTTGTAGTGTTGATAAAAACCTTCTTGAGTCGGTTTGTTGTAATACGGGGCCACCACCAGCGCCGCATCGGCGCCGGCCTTGGCCGCCCAACTGGTCAGCCGCAGCGCCTCACGCGTGCTATTCGAGCCGGTGCCCGGCATCACCTTGATTCGGCCCGCGGCGAACTCGACCACCGCCGCGATCACCCGCTCGTGCTCTTCGTGCGAGAGCGTGGGCGATTCGCCGGTGGTGCCTACCGGGCAAAGGCAAGTCGTGCCGGCGGCGATCTGAAAATCGACCTGCGCCCGCAACGCGTCGTAATCGACTTCGCTTTGGCGAAACGGCGTGGTCAGGGCCACCGACAGCCCGGCAAAGGCTTCGCCCTTGGTAGTTTTAT
>DATFDL010000757.1:0-4338 GCA_035252155.1 Pirellulales bacterium
CTGTCTCGCGGTCGCCTTTGGCGACCCCTTCACAGCCGAGGGCGGCTGTGCCACACCGGTGGCGTCCCAACTACTATTGACGGCGCAATCACCCAACGATTCTGCGGAAGAGCCGGTTATCCTTACGCCGTCACCAAGTTCTGCTCCTGCGCGGTCGGCTCGCCGGCTCGGTGTTCGAGCATCGCTTTCAAGGCATGCTCGATGCTTTCCAACAACGGATCGGCCGGCGCGTGGCGGTCGCGCTCGGCGGCGACGGCGATCGGCTCGCCCACCTCGATCAAGACGTTGAACGGACGGTGCGTCCGCACCCGGCCCGACAAGTCTTCCTCGAACCGCTCGACGGTCTCCAGAATGCGGTCCGAGGGCGAGTCGGCCGCGAGGTAGCCCGGCGGATACCAGCCAAGCTGCTGGGCCAGCGTGCAATCGCCGAGCTGCCGCCAGCGGCGCTCGATCTCGGCCTGGTCGAGATCGCCCTTGACCAGGCCGGGCAGAATCGCCCCGCGTAGCCGCTTGACGCGGGCCACCACATGCCCGCTGGTGTCGCCCTTGACCCACTCGGCTTCCAACGGCTGCAAGATATGCTCGATCAGCCGTGTCTGACGTTCGCCGAGCGAGGCCTGTTGCGGCTCACCCATGTATTCCAGTTCTTTCAGGCCCAAGATCGCGTCGGCGATCTTACGGATGCGATCCAGCGGCGCCGCCTCGGGCCGGGTGCGCCAGGTGAGGCGGCGTTCGATCTCTTCCAGCACCGGCTCAATCGCCCGCCGCACGTCGCCCTGGTAGCGATAGCGCAAGGCGACCGGATGAATCACCACCTCGCCGGGCGGCGATGTCTTGGCGCGGCGCTTGGCGGCGCTGCGGGCGATCAGCGCGGTGCCTTCCATAAGCGGATTGAGCCGGTCGTTCGCGCGCGAAACCGTTCCTTCAGGAAAGATGACCAACGGGCGCTCGGCGGTGACCAGGATTTCGATGGCGGTGTTGACGGCCGTGCGGTCCATGCCTTCGCGAAAAATGCTGAAGGCCCCCATTCGCCGCAACGCCCAAGCTTGCAGGCCGCCGTCCATGAACAAGTGCCAGCTTGCCATGCAAAAAAACGGCTGCCCCACGGTCCGCGACAGCCAGCCGATGACAAACGGATCGGCGCCGCGGGGGTGATTGGGAGCCAGCAGCACGCCATGCCCGGCCGCGATCGACTCTCGCAGTCGCTCCAGGCCGCGGCACTCGACCCGGTCGATGCCCCACCAGCGGTCGAGATACCAAGGCAGGCAGGCCTGAAAGAACTTCGCCCACCAGCGGCCGTGGTAGGGCGGCACAAACTGATACGGCTTGTCGCTGACGACGTCCGACATGGTGGCGGTATGCTCCGAGTCGACGTCTGTAGGGAACGCCCTCTGTGGCGTTCCGTGAGCAGCGATTCGACGTCGACTCGCCCCCCGCGGAACGCCACGGAGGGCGTTCCCTACAGAGGCCATTGCCATTTTTGATTGTCAAAACCGAACAGATGGCAATAGCCTACCGCACGGGCCGGCGTCGATAAAGCAGCATGTTGAGCACGATCGGAAAAATCGCGGCGCCGACGATCGGCCAGGCGATTGGAAACGTGCGGCCGTCGATTTGAAGTGCCAACGGTTCGTAGGGCAAATCCAGCCTGCGACCCAGCCAATGCCCTGCGATCGCCCCGAGATACGCGGCGATCAACGAGATTAGCCAGCCACCGCGCGTGAAGCCGGCCAGCGCCTGTACCAGCGTGCCGCAACATACGGCGATCAGAAGTACCAACACAAAACCAGTCATGTTTGATTACGAATCGGCCCTGGAGGATGGGCTTCCAGCCCGTCTCGGTGGCGCCCTCCTACGAGACGGCCTGGAAGGCCATCCTCCGTGGCGCGCCTTACGGATTCGGCGGATTGTCGCCCTTCTTTTCGACGGTGGTCTTTTGCTCCACGTCGGTCTCGCCGCCAGGCCCCGAAACGGTCTGCTTGCGGGTGGTTGTCGATTTTTCGCCGCAACCCAGTGAGAACGTGCCTGCCAGTGCCAACAGCGAAGCCAAAACAATCAAGCGTTTCATCGGACCAAGACCTCCAACAAAGAATGGAACAACCGGGGTGGCGAGGCGCAAAGCCGGCCACGACCGCCTGGCGTTGGGAACGCACTTCGTGTGCCAACATGATCGTCTGCCCGATGGACGCGAATTTTAAGATGGTTCCGTCCGAGAGATTGTTTTCCGCCTGGTTTCATTCGGCCCGAAACGGCTTGGCCGGAACCAAACGAAGAACGCAGAGCCCAAATTGCGCCCAAAAAAGAAAAATTTAGTTGCTCAAATGGCAAATTTTCGGCATGATAGCGTTAGCTCGAATCTGCACGGGACCGGGGAATAGGCAAAACCTACGGCAGGTGGGAGCTTCTGGCGTCCCAGTAGGCGAGTTCCGTGTAGTCTGCGCCTCGTCTCGGTAAATCGCCGCGGAAGCGGTGCGCGAACCATCCTTCGTGTTTGCCTCAGGGCAGGCGGCTGTGTCCTTCATCGTCCCGTAATCGTTTTCCTTCGTCGCGCGCCCGCGTCTCTCGCGTTCGTTCCGAGCCTTCTGGCCCAGGCCGCGGCTGCTGCGCCGTCGGGCCGCGCCTCCGTGGCATTCTCAGGAAGCGGCATTCTCAGGAAAACATCGACCGGTCGGCCCCTTGCCGGGCCGCGGCCGGCGCTGGCGCAACATCTCTGGAGATCGACGATGGCAACGATGGAATCTACCAACGGCGGCATCGAGGTCGGACCCTTGCTGGCGACGCTCCGTTCTCTGCGGCGCGGCGATTTTTCCGCCCGCTTGCCGTTCGACTGGGTCGGGCCGGCGGGCGAAGTGGCCGAGGCGCTCAACGACGTGGCCGAGTTGCTATCGGAAACGACCAACGACTTGCAGCAGCTCAGCGCCAGTGTCGGCAAAGAAGGCAAGATTCACCAGCGGCTCCATGTCGGACGGCAAACCGGTTCGTGGGCGTTTCAGTTGGAAGCGGTCAACAGTCTGCTCAGCGATCTCGTGCGGCCGACGGTTGAGGCGGCCCGAGTCATCAGCGCGGTCGCGGCCGGCGATCTGTCGCAGCGCATGTCGCTGGAGCCCGACGGCCGGCCGCTGGAAGGCGAGTTTCTGCGGCTCGGTCAGACCACCAACACCATGGTCGAACAGCTCGGTTCGTTTGCCGCCGAAGTGACGCGCGTGGCCCGCGAAGTCGGCACCGACGGCAAGCTGGGCGGGCAAGCCGTCGTCGAAGGGTTGGCCGGCACCTGGAAGGAACTGACCGACAACGTCAACCTGATGGCCAACAATTTGACGGCGCAAGTCCGCAACATCGCCGAAGTCACCACGGCGGTCGCCAGCGGCGATCTGTCGAAAAAGATCACCGTCGACGTCAAGGGCGAAATCCTGGAGCTGAAGAACACGATCAACACCATGGTCGATCAACTCGGCTCGTTCGCTTCTGAAGTGACGCGAGTGGCGCGTGAGGTGGGCACCGAGGGCAAGCTGGGTGGCCAGGCCTATGTCAAAGGGGTCGCGGGCACCTGGAAAGATCTGACCGACAACGTGAATATGATGGCGGCCAATCTGACCGCCCAGGTGCGGAACATCGCCGAAGTCACCACGGCGGTCGCCCAAGGCGACTTGACCAAGAAGATCACCGTCGATGTCCAGGGCGAGATCCTCGAACTGAAAAAGACCATGAACACCATGGTCGATCAGCTCAGCTCGTTCGCCTCTGAGGTGACGCGTGTTGCCCGCGAGGTCGGCACCGAAGGCAAGCTGGGCGGCCAGGCGCAGGTGGTGGGCGTGGCTGGCATCTGGAAAGATCTGACCGACAACGTCAATTGGATGGCCGCCAATCTGACCGGCCAGGTGCGCAACATTGCCGAAGTCACCACCGCCGTGGCCCGGGGCGATCTGTCGAAAAAGATCACCGTGGATGTGAAAGGCGAGATCCTGGAGCTGAAGAACACCATCAACACGATGGTCGATCAGCTCAATGCCTTTGCCGGCGAGGTGACGCGCGTCGCCCGCGAGGTCGGCACCGAAGGCAAGCTCGGCGGCCAGGCGCAGGTGCCGGGCGTCGCCGGCACCTGGAAGGACTTGACCGACACCGTCAACGTCATGGCGGCCAACCTGACCGAGCAGGTGCGCGGCATCGTCAAGGTGGTGACGGCGGTCGCGACCGGCGATTTGAAGCAGAAGCTCACCGTCCAATCGATGGGCGAGGTCGCGGCGCTGGCCGACACCATCAACAACATGACCAACACCCTGGCGACCTTCGCCGAGCAGGTGACGAGCGTCGCCCGCGAGGTCGGCGTCGAGGGCCGCC
>DATFDL010000758.1:0-6860 GCA_035252155.1 Pirellulales bacterium
TGAGGGGCGAATTGACGTCGAATCGCAGTTCGCGGAACGCCACGGAGGGCGTTCCCTACAGAGCAAACAGGTGGTCGCACGATGACTGATCTGACATTACTGGAAGCCGGCCTGCCCTCGATCGAGTTTCGTCGCATTTCCGATCGATACTCACATCAGATCTTCACTGGCCAAGGCGGTCAGCGACGCTTATTGCTGGAATCCGTCGAAGGCGGCGGCGATGACCCGTGGCCGCCCAGCCCGCCGCTGCAAGAGTTGCACATCGAGCGGCAAGCCGACGGCCGACAAGTGGCGTTGCTGGTGGGCCGGGCAGGGCGGAGCCATTGGTCGCTCAGCGTCGAAGCGTTCGAGAACCGGCTGGTGTTCGATGCCGCTTGCCGGCTCAGCGCGGAAGCCGAATGGCTGGGAAGCAGCTATCGCGCGCCGACTGGTGCGGAAATCAGCAACGACGGTGCGACGTTTGCCGGCGGTTTGCTGCGGATCTTATCGGCGACGGGCGAGGGCACCATCATCTCCGACTATGGCGTTGTGCGAATTCATGCTGAGCGCCAGGCCGCGACTGGCCCGCGAACGGTTCGCTGGCAATATGCCATTGAGGCATCGTAAAACGGAATCCTTTGGAATTCCGTTTCAGGTCAGCGCCTGCTCGGTCTCGTAAGTCCGGCGCTTGCCGTCAGAGCGAACGTTATCCAAGGCGACCTGATAAAGCTGCTGGCCGCAATCCGTCGGATAATCGCCGGTGATGCAAGCCCGGCAAAGTTCATCGCGATCGAGCCCAATGGCCCGGGCGATCGACTCGACCGGCAGATAACGCAGCGAATCGGCCCCAAGCTGGTCCGCCATCCGCGCCTGCCCCTCTTCGGTCAGCCGCCCGTCTTCTAAAAACCGAGGAGCAAAAAGCTCTTGGATGGTCGACATGTCGATTCCATAGAAGCACGGCGCGATGATCGGCGGGCAGGCCACCCGCACGTGAATCTCGCGGGCCCGGCCCAGCTCGCGGATGCGGCTCAACAGCACTTTCATCGTCGTCGATCGAACGATCGAGTCTTCGACCAGCAGCACTCGCTTCTCTTCGAGCACTTCGCGTAGCGGCGTGTACTTGGCCTCGGCCTTCCGCTTGCGACTGTTCGAGCCTTCGATAAACGTGCGGCCTGTATAGCGATTGCGAATCAGCCCTTCCAACGAGGGAACGCCCAGTCGAAATGCCATGGCGTCGGCCGCGGCTTTGCTGGTGTCGGGCACGGGCACCACGATCGTGTCTTCGTCGATCGGCACGGTTTCGAGCCGGGCCAGCTCTTCGCCCAAGGCCTTACGCGATAGATAGACGCTACGGCCGTCCATCGTGCTGGCCACGTTGGCAAAATAAATCCACTCGAAGAAGCAATGTGCCGAGCGAGGGCTGGCCGCGAACCGCTCGATGTCGAACCGGCCTTCGCTGATGGTGATTGCATGGCCCGGCAGCAGCGACTTGATGTTTTCGGGCTTGAAGCCCAGATTCAGCAGCGCCACGCTCTCGCTGGCCGCGGCAAACAGCGGCGGCTGCCAGGCGTAGCTAAGCGGCTTGATGCCCAGCGGATCGCGGGCCACCAGCATATCGCCCAAGGCGTTCAAGAACGCCAGGCTATAGGCGCCGTCGAACCGCCGGGCGACATTTCGCCACATTTCGATCAGTGAGGGCCGTCGGTCGCCCGACAGCTCGCGGCTGATCTCGTGCATGATGATTTCGGTGTCGTTGTCGCGGGCCAGATGGTTATTGCCGTCGGCCAGCAGGTCGTGCCGCAGTTGCTGGTAGTTGGCCAGTTGGCCGTTGAAGGCGAAGCTGAACCACTTGTGCTTCTGCAGGTGGTGCCGCTCAAAGGGCTGGGCGTAGCTGCGGTCTTCGGCGCCGCAGGTGGCATAGCGGACATGCCCGATGGCGGCCCGGCCGGCGTATTCTTGCATCAGGCTTTCGGCCTTGCCGCGGTGGCTGAGCCGAAATACCTCGCTCACGCCCCCCAACTGCCGATAGGTGTCGATGAGCTGGTTGCGGTCGGGATGGAACGTGGTGAAGCCGGCCGACAGTTGCCCGCGGTTTTGAATGTCCAAGAGCATCCGCGGCATGAGCCGCGAGATTTCTTCCGGCCCCTGTTCAGGGCAAAGCGGGCTGGTCGTATGGCCCGGCAGGTGGTAAATGGCCGCCACACCGCACTCGTGATGGAGTTCGCTCATGGAATCGGTCGTTTGCCCGGTACGTTGCAAAACCCTGGACGCAAGTTATTGTAGGCAAAGATGCTCGGGCTGCAAACCGTTCGCGGGCCGAAATGCTTGAGGCGTCTCTCAGGCACCGCCAGAATCCCGCGTTTAGGCGACTTTTCGGCCACGACAGGGCTTATGCACTATAAAGAGATGGACAAGCAAGCCGTTACGGCATGATGTCGCACTGCACCGCCTTGACGGCAACACCATGACTTCATCCTTGCGCCAGAAGGTGGCCGCCGCTGCGGAACTAATCGTGGTCAAGGTCGGCACGCGTGTGCTGACGCGACCCGACGGCATGCTCAACGAGCCGCGCATCGCCCACCTGGCCGAAGAACTGCACCAGATCCTTGACGCTGGCCACAAAGTGGTGCTGGTTAGCTCGGGCGCGGTTGGCGCCGGCATGGGCGCCCTGGGCCTCACGCAACGTCCGCGCGATCTTGACCATCTGCAAGCGGTGGCCGCCGTCGGGCAAAGCCGCCTGGTCGAAACCTACGACCGCTCGCTACGGGCCTACGGTCGGCACGCCGCCCAGGTATTGCTCACCGCCGACGATCTCGACGACCGCACCCGGTATTTGAACGTCCGCAACACGCTGCGCACCATTCTCGAATATGGCGCGGTGCCCATCATCAACGAAAACGACACCGTCAGTGTAGAAGAGTTGCAAACCACCTTTGGCGACAACGACCGGCTGGCGGCGATGGTTACCAACCTGATCCGCGCCCCGCTGCTGGTGCTGCTTTCCGACGTCGAGGGGCTGTACGACGGCGATCCGCACAGTGACGGCGCGCGGCTAATCCCCATAATCACCAAGCTCGACGACGCCACGATGGCTCTTGCTCGCGACCGAAAGACCGGCCTGAGCAAGGGCGGCATGGCCAGCAAGCTGGCGGCCGCCCGCATGGCGACGCTGGCCGGCGAAAACGTAATCATCGCCAGCGGTCGGCAGCCTGGCACGCTGGCCCGCATTTTGGCGGGCGAAGAAGCCGGCACGCTGTTCGTGGCCCAAGGGCAGACCATTCCTTCGTGGAAACGCTGGATCGGTTTCACCGCTCAGCCGCGCGGCGGCTTGGTGCTCGACGACGGCGCTCGCCGGGCAATCGAAAAACAGGGCCGCAGCCTGCTGGCCATAGGAGTGATCGACGTTGTCGGCGAATTTCAGAAAGGCGATGTCGTGGCCCTGCGCGACGCGGCGGGCTGTGAATTTGCAAGAGGGTTGACCAATTACGCTTCGGCCGAGATCGCCCGCATCAAGGGACTGAAGACCGACGCCATTGCAGCCGCGCTCGGACATTGTCCGTATCAAGAGGTCATTCACCGCGACAACATGGCGGTTACAACAGGGTTCAGGGTTCAGGGTTCAGGGTTCAGCGGTGCGGGTTGAGACTCATACGGCTAATCGTCCACGATTTGCATTCTGACTCTGGAGATGCGTTTTGCCGGGGCCTATGAAGCACGGCTTCGCGCGGCAGTCTCAAGCATCCGGGCCTGGCCGCGATAGCGTTCGGCCCGAAGCAAAAACCGCTTCTGCCGCGGCTTGCTGCCCGACTGGCGAGCCAGGCTCTCGTATTTTTCGGCCAGATCGCGTTTTACTTCGATCAGGGATTTCTTCTTCGGCGGAGTGCTCATGTTTCCTTTCTCATAAATGAAGCGCTCTTGTGTGCGAGCATTGTAATCGCTCGGGCGAGAGCGTTGTCAAGGGCTTGTATACGAAGGTGGTGTCCTAATAGCATGGTGCCACTTCGCAAAGTGACACTAACCCGAAGCGTGAGCGAGGCAGAATCGTCACATTTCCTCGCTTACGCTTCGGGTTAGTATGGGGCCAGCACCACACTATTAGGACACCACCCATAGGAAAGTCGAGCCTTGAAGCATCACGCGGCACGGTCGACGTGCGCCAGCGGCAGCAGCGCCAGGCTGCAGGCGTTCAAGCAAAAATGGACGACGATCGAAGGCAACAAGCGATGCGTGCGCTGATAAAGCCAGCCCAGGCCCAGCGAGAAAAAAAAGAGCGTCACCGGCGCCATACCGTGCCCCCAGTGCATGACCGCAAAGAAAAGCGAAGTAAATATGATCGCCCCATGATTCCAGCCGCGCGCTTCGAGCCAGCCTTGCAGCAAGCCGCGAAAAAAGAACTCTTCGGCCGGAGGGGCGACCACCACCGCCGATAGACCGGCCAGCACGTACAACCAGCCGCTGGGAGCTTTGCCCAGGGCTTCGATGATCGGGTGTTGTTGAGAACTGAATTGCGACAAGAAAAGCTGCAAGGCATAGACCGGCGCGCTGAGCGCCGCAAAGGCCACGAGGCCAATCCGCACGTCGCGGCCGAGCGAATCCCTGCGCCACCCCAAATCGCTTGCCTCAGCCCCAGTCCGGCGCACAAGCCAAATCAAGGCGAAGCCGATGGTCAATGCGTTGGCCGACGCCCCGGCCGCCATGGCCACCTCATCTTTAATCGGTCCACGGCCGTCGCCGATGGCCGACGAAAAGGCCGCCGCAAACAGGCCAATCGCGGCCGCGAAAAACACGGCGATTACCAGCAGGTCGGCCCCCTGCCATGGCACGGGTCGCCGCGGCTCGTGAGCGACGAGCGGCTCGCCCCGGCTGACTCGCGCCGCCGCCCACGCCCACGCCAGCAGGCTGAAACTCCCGAGCACCGCCGCGAAGTATTGCATCAAAACTCCCGTCTCTGGCCAACGGCGGCCATGGCTCATGGTTGCATGCCGCCCGTTTTATTCGGAACGTCCCGTGAAGGCCATCCTGCCCTTACCAGTCGGGCGTTTTTTACCAGGATTTTCTTGGACTTGCGGCCCGGCTTCGGTTAGTCTAAAGGACGGGTGCGCCGCTGGCTTGGCACAAATCGTTCGACAAACCATTCGTAGGAAAGATCGGAACATGAAGCCCCTCACTCGCCCGCATCAAAACTTGCATCGGCCACGCTCGGCGTGGTGGCTCGCGATCCTGGCCGCGCTGGTCTTCGTCAGCAGTCCTTCATCATCGTGGGCGGGGCGACGCACGCGCAAGCCGGGCAGAACTTCGCCCGTAGCACGGGACGCGGCAAAGGCGAGCTCCATGTCGTCCCAGCATCCCAGGAAACTCGGCGAGTTCAACCCTGCCGACGAGACGGTCGAATTGTTCGACGCCCTCGAAGCGGGCAAGATCGCCGTGAAGCTGATTCCCAAGGACTCGACAGAAGGGCGAATGTTTATCAAGAACAAGAGCGGCAAGCCGCTAAACGTCAAATTGCCCGACGCCTTTGCCGCGTCGCCGATCTTGGCCCAGGGCATGGGTGGCGGCATGATGGGCGGCGGCGGTGGGGGAGGCGGTCAAGGCATGGGCGGTGGCGGCATGGGCATGATGAATGTGCCCGCCGAAAAAGAACTGAACGCGCGCCTGCCTTGTGTCTGTCTCGAGCACGGCAAGCCCGAGCCGCGCCCGAAGATGACCTACCAGGTCAAACGCGTGGAATCGTTTACCGACAAGCCCGGCATCTCGGAGTTGCTTAAGCGGTTGGGGCACGGCGAAACCAGCCAACGCGCGGCTCAGGCGGCCGCTTGGCACATGAACAACGGCATGAGCTGGGAAGAGCTGGCCCAGGAAAGCATCGACTATCTCGACGGCACAAGCGTTCCCTTCTTCACCGCCGACGAATTGCGACAGGGCATGGCCGAAGCACGGCAAGCCTTAGACGAGGCCAAGGGCGCCAGCCCGAGCAAACCCAGCCCCGGCGAGACCGCCCAACGCACCGACTGACCGACGGCGGAGCTTGGGCAATCTGGGCGCTGGTAATTGTTACAAAATTTGAACGACCCTCTCCCATTCGCCGTAGCACCATTCAGACACGCAGTGCTACAGTGAAGGCTCGGAAACTTCGTCGCTTCGACGGGCAATCGCCAATCTCGCCAGTCGCTGTGCATGGATGCGGTCGAACCCTTGTCGAGAGAGAGGGAGGGTCGTCGATGAATACGATTGGTTTTGCCTTCGCGCGCAGTTTGCCGCAAGCGCGTCTTGCCGCGGCGGCATTGCTCTGCCTCGTGCCCGCCTGGTCGGCATTGGCTGCTTCGCCGAAAGTCAGCTTCGATCTGAACTATCAGGTCGAATGCCACGACGTTACGCCCCAGGCATTCGCCCTGCTGCACCCCGATGAGATGGTGATCGAGGCCGATCTTCGCGTGTCGGTGCGGCTCGATCAGGGCGACGAAAGCGACCTGGAAGAGCTGCAGTTCGAGTTGACCAGCCCCGCCGAGCGGCTGCGGATCGTCGACTTCGTACCCAAAACCGAGATCGAAAACGACACGGTCGACGGCACCGAAGTCGTGAAGACCACGGAAACCATCCATTCGCTGGGGGCGGGCATCGGCACCACCGTGACGGTCGGGGCGGGCGCGGGCAACGTACACGGCAATGTGGTTACGTCGGCCTTGCCCAACGGCAGCGCCAACGCCACGCACCGCAAGGAGCTCAAAGAGACGACCAAAAAAATACCGCCCGGCAAGGCCGTGGTGGCCAGCGGCACCGTCGAGAACGAGCACGGAGTGTTTTTCAAGCTGCGGCGGTCGGCCCGGGGCAGCTTCGAGGGAACGGAGCCGCTTTCGTTCCGGTTCGTCAATCGGAAGAGCGTC
>DATFDL010000759.1:0-3314 GCA_035252155.1 Pirellulales bacterium
ATGTCAACTTGCCACAACATGACGATTTCGCTCGGGTTTCCGCTACGAAGCGCCAACAACACCACACGAACCCGAAGCGCAAGCGAGGAAAGCCGCCGGGATAGACGAGAACGCCTCGCTGGCTCGTTTGGTTTCGCACTTTCGACCCCATCGAGCTTGTCTCGATGGTGAAGTAGATGGTGTGCTAGCTCGAAAAACAACAATTTCTGCGACCCCATCCAGCTTGTCTGGATGGTGAACGAGATTTAGGGCCGCAACGCACCACGGCGCGATCTGGTTCACCATCCAGACAAGCTGGATGGGGTCTATCGAAGACTTTTTCGGCGCTGGTTAGCTCACCATCTCGTTCACCGATCCGCACAAGGCGGATGGGGTCCGGAAAGCACAACACCAAAACATGCGCTTCGTGTCTGATGTCAGGGCGTACAATCCAGGCGAGCATTTTAGCAAGTGCCTGTTGAGTTGTCGCGTGATGCAGGCGAAGAATTTTGACACCGAAAATGCCGATGGCGACAATGCCCAGTACCGGTGGCCTCTTCTCCTGTTCCTTGGTGGTCGAGCCATGAACATTTTCAACATCCTGGGCGTGAACTACGAGGTCTTTCATAGCCGAATGCTCCTCTGGCTTTGGAGCCCCAACGCTGACCATGAAGTCGCCGCCGCGAACGAGAAGGTGCTGCGCGAAAGTGAAAGTGCAATCAGAGACTTAGTTCGCGAGTTCAAGATTGGCACCGAGCTAACCGCGGTGGACCTTTGGTCGAGTTTCCTACAGATATATCCCGACCATGCCGCCGCCCTCGAGGGCCGGTGGGCTGACTCGAGCCACTATTCGACGAAAACTTGGTTCGCCGCCACACTTTTGCGTCTTGCCCGCGGACGCGACCTTATCGAAGAAACTGGGGCTTGGCGGACGACCGACGGTTCGTGGGGTTTTCCAAAGGTTCGCGTCTACCGCCGGATTTCAAGCACCGAAGAGCCATTTGGTTAGCTCTTTCCCAGCGGCAGATTTTCGTGCCGGGCGAACATCTGCTGATATTGCTCGTGCAAGGCCGAGGCGATGGCGGGACTGGTGTACCGCCAAGGCGCACGGCCGCCCTGCCGCAAATCGTCGTCGGGCAAGTCGGCCACTAGCAACGCTCGGCGGGAAATGCCCGCCTCGGCCAGCACACGGCCGCGGCGATCGAGAATCAGGCTGTCGCCCACACCCACTCCGGCATAGCCCGATGGCCCGGCGCCGGCCGACTCCGGCACGACCACATTCGAGCGAGCCACGTAGACGCCGTTGTCGACGGCAATCGCAATGTGGTGATTGCGGACTTCCGTGGTGTGGTCGGCCACGTGCTCGTAGTCGATGTAGTTGAAGTGCGGCGTAAAGATAATCTGGGCGCCCTGCATGGCCAGAATCCGCGCCGGCTCGATGTACGATGTGTCGGCGCAGATCGCAATGCCGAACTTGATGCCGCGTCGCTCAAAGACGGGAAATCGGTCTCCCCGCGTCTCGTAGCTCAGATAGGCGTAGGTTTTGGAATAGGTGCCGATGAGCTTGCCGGCTTCGATCACGGCCACCGTGTTCAACACGCGCTCGCCGCGCCGCTCGTTCAGACCCAGCAGCAGCGTACATTCGTACTTTTTGAAGCGGGCTAGAATCGCTTGAAAGAACGATCCCTGCAAGTCGACCGTGTAGTCGAGCGTGAACTTTTGCGGCGAGAAAAAGCCGTGCAAAAACGTTTCGGGCATCGCCAGAATCTCGGCGCCGCGCGATTCGGCCTCGGCCAGGGCGGTTTCGGTAGTGGCCAAGTTGGCCTCGGCGTCGCCGAACACCACCGGCCCTTGAAAGACGGCGATAATCATG
The DNA here is from genome assembly GCA_035252155.1 of Pirellulales bacterium. Classification (GTDB taxonomy): domain Bacteria; phylum Planctomycetota; class Planctomycetia; order Pirellulales; family JAICIG01; genus JAICLL01. The sequence goes on from DATFDL010000759.1 coordinate 1,853, forward strand.
ATGGCTCCGGGGTCTTTTGGGTCGGTTTCGTGTCGGAAAGATGGTCGAGCTCGACTTGCAGCATTTTGAGCAGAGCTTGCAGAAACGCGACCACCATTGGTCCGACCACGATGCCGATCGGCCCCAACGCCTTTACTCCGCCCAGCACACTGAGCAGCGCCAACAAGGGATGCAGGTTGGATTGCCCTTGCAGCACCAAAGGTTTGATGACGTTGTCGGCCATCGACACGATGACGGCGCAATAAATCGTCAATACAATGGCTGCCGTCGTCCGGCCCTCCAAAAAAAGCCACAGACAGCAAGGAACCCAAACGGCCGCGCCGCCGATGAACGGAATCAGGGCGAACAGCATCGTGAGCATCGTCAGCAATGCGACGGAGCCGACGCCGGCAAAAAAGTAGCCGATGCCCGCCAGGATGCCTTGGGCCAGGGCCGACAAGAGCGTGGCCACCACCACCGCCCGGCTGACCGTGGCGAACTCGCGCAAAAGCTGCTCTTCGTAGCGGTCGTCCAGCGGCGAGAGCCGCATCAGCGATTGGATCATCGCCGGCCCATCGGCCAGAAAATAATAGAGGGCGATGATCATCACCGCGATGCCGACCAGCAAGTCGGGCAGTACATCGCCGGCGTATTGCGCCCCGCCCACGGCCAACGAATCAGCGAACTGCGCCGCCCGCGCTCGCAGCGCGGCGACCTGATCTTCCGATGGGTTGGCTTGCCGTTTCAGCCAGATCTTCCAAGGGCTGCCCAGCAGGTCGGAGCGGATTTGCCCGTATTCCGCACGTGCCCGCAGGACCAGCGTACCGCTTTGCGGATTCTCGGGGGGCAGTTGAGCGAGCTCGCCGGCCGTCGCGGCCAATCGGTCGAGGTCGCCGCGCAGTTGTTTGGCATCGGCGGTCGCGGCCCAATCAGGCGCCGTGCGCCGTCGCTCGATCTCGGTGCGCACGCTCTGGGCCAGCGTTTGAGTCGACGCGGCAAGCGCCGCGACCCGCTGACGAGCCGACTGGGGATCGGCGTCGGGCAGCCCTTGCAACACCTGGTCAATTTGATTGAGCTGCGCTTCGACGCTCTCGGGCGGCGGCAACAGCCCGGTGCGCTCGCGCAGCTCGCTTAGTTTCCGCCGCACCATTTCGGCATCCCAGCCCCGCGCGATCGAGCCGGCTTCGAGTCCCGCCTGAATGAGCACCGTCAGCATCGGCGCCAACACAATCACCAAGATCGCCAGCGTGGTCACTCCCGCGGCCAGCCGGGGGTGTCCGCGGCTGCGGCCCACCAACCACAGGTGCAACGGACGAAAGATGACCGCCAGCAACACCGCCAGAAACAGCGGCAGAAAGAAGCCGGCCATCACCTGAAAAAACAGCGCGGCAATGACCAGCAAGATGCCCACCAACACGACGAACGAGATGATCCGCGCCATGGAATCGCCGATGGATTTAGTGTGAAACTCTTCGGGCAGGGG
>DATFDL010000760.1:0-5340 GCA_035252155.1 Pirellulales bacterium
CCTCGTCAGTCAGTACGTCATTTATTTGCCCGGTCATGCCTGAAAAAACGCACCACCGCCCGACCTAACGGCGTTACCCCCGCCCACCGATCCTGCGGACGAGGCACGATGTGTAGATACCGATGCGCTGAGGGAGAGGGAGATGGGCGGCGTTCGCCGCCGACACAGCCGAGGGCGGCTGTGCCACATGATTCGCGGAGAGCGGCTGTGCCACATGATTCGCGGAGAGCGGCTGTGCCACATGATTCGCGGAGAGCGGCTGTGCCACATGATTCACAGAGAGCGGCTGTGCCACATGATTCGCCCCTCGCGGAACGGCACGGAGTCCGTTCCCTACAGAGGCGCCACGCAGGGCGTTCGCTACAGAAATTGCGGCAGCCAGCGCGAGCGAGGCCAGCGTGCCGAGCGGCAGCTTGATGCCGAGACCAAGCAGGTATTAATGCCACCATCCGCGCGGCGACCAATGGCCGTGCAGGTACGATCGCATGCCTTCTTCAAAATCGGCGCGCTGGCGGTCGATGCCTTGTACGTAATCGCGCGGCAGCGGCACGGGCAGGCGCGCTAGCCAAGTTCGCGCGAAGCGGTTGCCGACGGTCGGCGTTTTGGCCGGTGGTTCGCCGGAGAGCAGGCGGCTTTGAAAGCGATAATCGCCCAGACGCTGGCAAGAACCGCGGAACGCGTAGCCGAGGTTGATGAGGTAGACAGCCAGCAGCAAAACGGCGATAAGCTGCAATCCCACGCGAGGGCAAATGCGGCGTATAGTAGGCGTCACGCTCCGCGTGATGAACCCCACCACCCAGTGCCCGCCGCGGGCCACGGTTCCATCACGCGGAGCGTGATGCCTACTATAAAGCAGCCATGCCAACGGCCAGAGCACGAAGAACACCAAGAGCGTCGTCTTACATAGCTCGGCCAAGCCGAGAGCGAGGCCGGCAAAGGCCGCGGAAGACCAAGAACTGCTCGAAGTGCCCTCACCCCGGCCCTCTCCCGGCGGGAGAGGGAGATGGCCGGGTGCGCGGAGCCACTTCCAGAATCTCCAGGCGGCGAAGACGCCGGTGGCCGCGGCCGGGACGTCGGGCATGACCAGCGCGCCATTCCCGAGCATCATGGGATCGAAGCACCACAAGCAGGGTGCCGCGAAGCCCGCGCGGTTTCCCCACAGCTCGCCGGCCCAGCGCCAGCAAGTCCATGCGCCAAGCAGGCAGAACGGGATGCAGGCCCACCGCGCGACCATGAACAGCAACAGCGTGCGCGCCCCGTTGGCCTTGGCAAACCGAACGCCCATCGGGATCGTCTCACGCGAAAGCGGATCGAGCTGGTAGTTGCCCCAATCGGTCTTGGCATCGCAAAACAGCACCGGCAGAGCGCCGACCATCCGCGGCAGCGGCGGATTGACGCGGGTGATCGCTTCCTGCCAGAACAGAGCGGTCGCCGCTTCTCCGTCCGCATCGTTTAGCCTCTCATAATTCGGTTTTGAGGAACAAAACCGGGTAACGGCCTTTGTAGGGAACGCCCTCTGTGGCGTTCCGCGAAGGGCGGGTAGACGTCGCGTCGCCCCTCAAAGGAACGCCACGGAGGGCGTTCCCTACAGAAGTCCAGTCGTCCAGGCGTCGAGGGTATATAACCCATTGCGGTCGTCAAACACCGACAAGCAGGGCAAATCATCTGTCCAGGGCGGTTTGGCCCGGAAGTTGCCTCCTAGTGGCTCGTCGCGGAAAAAAGAGGCCCGCGAGCATTCTTCGAGGGCGGACAAAAAGGAGCAGAGATCATGTACGCTTGGATTGCGCGCCTGCTGGCAGGCGCTAACGATACTTCGTCAAACCATAACCGACCTGCTAGCCGGCAACGCCGCCGCGTGCGAAGTAAGGCGCGGTTCGAATCGCTTGAGCCGCGGGCCATGCTTTCGGCCGACCCGACCACGCAGCCCGCCACCAGCCCGATGCCGGCGGCAGCCGCGGCGCCCTTCTATCTGCCGGCGGTCGCGTCGGACGGCACCGACCAAACGTTTGTCCGCAATGTCTATCGCGAACTGCTCGGTCGCGAGCCAGACGCCACGGGCGAGGCCTTTTGGGTGAACTATTTGCAACAAGCCCAGCAGAACTTTCCCGGCACCTTGCCGGGTGCTGCCAGCAACGGTTTCGGAACGGGCCTGGGCACCAATACGGGCGGCGCGTTCGGCAGCACCTTCAACGGCTTCAACAGCGGCTTTGCCGGCACGACCACGAGCAACGCCACCGGCAATATTACTGGGCCGATGGATAGCTTCGCCGGCCCCTTGAGCGGCGTAAGCAACGTGGGTCCGCCTAGCAGCTTTGGGACGGCGGGTTTTGGGGCCGGCAACGCGGGTCCCAACGGTTTTGGAACCAGCGGTTTTGGCAACGGCGGGTTCTCGTCACAGGGCGCTGGCACGGCTGGTTTCACGCCCGTCGGACCAGCCGGCTCGGGCGGCAGCTTGAATGCCAGCGATGTGAACGCGGCCAACGTCTTCGCCACGCCGGGCGGAACCGGCACCTCGCCCGACACGTCGCGAGAACAATTCGTCGACGCCATTCTCAGCTCGCCCGAATATCGCCAGCATCTGGTGACCGCGGTCTACGAAAGTTTCTTGCACCGCGCGCCCGGCCCGCAGGCCACCGCTTATTGGTCGAACCAACTGGCGTCGGGCGCGGGGTTCGACGGGCTGTTGATCGGCGTCGTCGGCTCGCCCGAATACTTCTCAGACGCCGGAGGCACCGCCAACGGCTTTGTCCAGGCGCTCTATCACGACATCTTGGGACGGTCGCCAAGCACGGCCGGCGCGACGTATTGGACCGATCGGCTGAACACGTTGGATTACGGGCAGGACGCCGGCGGCGCGAGCTCGACTCCCGCCCGCGAGGCGTTGGTGAGTGAGTTCTTGGCGACGCCCGAAGCCCAGCAACTATTGGCCAGCAACAGCACCAACTCGGCCTTGGCGGCCGCCACCGGAAATGGTTTCAACAACTTCAATAACCTCTTTTTCGAGGGCGGGCTGAATACTCAAGCCCAAAACCAATTTTTCGCCGAGTTCGAGGGCAATCCGGCCTTCGACACCGCCGTGCGAGATCTGATTTCACACTCGACCTATCTCACCGGCCCAGGCGCCGGCAGCAACCCCGGTCCCAGCTTTGCCAACCCCGGCAGCGGCGTGGCATAGATCTACGCCGCGGAGTCCGTGGGGCGGCGGCTGGCGGGCCGGCGGCCGAGACGGGGGACGCGAAGGCGAATGGTGGGCGCCTCGGCCAAGGCTTCTTCGACGCGCAGGCGATAGACCGAGAGGATGTTGCTGCGGGTGACCATGCCGACCACGCGGTGCGGGCGAGCACGCGAAACAACCGGCAGGCGGCCTATGCCGTGGTTCACCATGTGATCGGCCGCCTGGCGCACCGTGCAATCGTCATAGACGTATTTGGGCAAGCGACGGACCAGGTCGCGGATGCATAAGCCATCGGCCTCGGTGCTGCTCACCAGGTCGCGGCGCGTGAGCACGCCGATGAGCACGTCCTGGGCGTCGAGCACCGGAAAGCCCTGATGCCCGGTTCCTTCGGCCCCCGACGCCAGCCAGGCGCGGACCGCCGCGAGCTTGTCGTCGGCCCGCAACGACACCGCGCCGCCCGAGCAAATTTGCCCGACCAGCACTTGTTCGAGCACGTCGGCCACGTATTCGGCCGGCGTTTGAATGCCGCGACGGGCAATCTTTTCGGTCATGATGCTGTTGCGCATCAGCAAGCATGAAATCAAGTAAGACGCCGCGCAACCGCCCAACAGGGGCAGCAGGCCCAGCGGCTGGAGCGTCGTCTCGAAGGCAAAAACCGCCGAGGCGAGTAACGCTCGCGAGGCCCCGGCGAAAAGCGCCGCCATGCCCACCAAGGCCGCGATCCGCACATCGATGCCGGCCTCGGGCAAGAGCCACACGGCCCACGCGCCGAGCACGGCGCCCAGGCCACCGCCCATGGTGAACAACGGCGCCAGCGTTCCGCCCGACGTGCCGCTGCCCAACGAGATCGACCATGAAATGAACTTCATCGCGCAGAGAAACATCACCGCATTCAATGGCAGCTCGTCCGAGAGGATATCGGTGATGTTCTTGTAGCCGACCCCTAGCGTGCGCGGGGCGAAGTAGCCGACCACGCCCACCACCAGCGAACCCAGCGCCGGCCACCACATCCAATGAATCGGCAGCCGTTCGAAGAGGTCTTCGATAAAGTAAACGCTGCGCGTGACCGTCACGGCCACCACGCCCATGATCGCTCCGAGCAAGATATAGAGGGCCAAGGCAGCCGCGCTGGGATGAACGACGCCGGGCATATCGAACGCCGGCTCGACACCGACGAACAGCATCCGAATGCCGGTAGCTGCCGCGCTGGCCAAGGCCACGGGAATGATCGACCGCGGCCTAAACTCGAACAGCAGCAGCTCGACGGCCAGCAGCACGGCGGCCACCGGGCTGCCAAAGGTGGCGGCCATGCCCGCGGCGGCCCCGGCCGAGAGCAGCGTTTTGCGTTCGGCCGGCGTCGTGCGTACGATTTGACCGACCAGCGAGCCCAACGCGCCACCGGTCGCGATGATCGGCCCCTCGGCGCCGAACGGCCCGCCCGTGCCGATGGCGATCGCCGCTGAGGCAGGTTTCAGGAACGTCAAGCGTGCGGGAATGCGGCTTTGGTTGGTCAGCACTTGCTCCATGGCTTCGGGGATGCCGTGGCCGCGGATGGCCTTCGATCCGTACCGGGCCATGAAGCCCACGATCAGCCCACCAATCACCGGAACCACGATGACCGCCAGCCCCAGGTGGTTGTCGGCGGGCGAAGCGTCGACTAGCGAATAGCGTTGGAAAAACGCCAGGTTCGTGATGAACTGAATCAGCCCAATTAAGAATTGCGCAATAAAACCCGCCGCCACGCCAACGCCCAAGGCCAGCCCGCAGATGCCGAGCACTCGGCGATCGAGCAGCGAATACTGCGACGGCACCTGGGCCGATTCGAGTACGGTGTCGAGCGAGGGAGAGACGGTCAGCCCGTCGGTGGTGGCCGATCGGGCCGAATCGAGTTCACTCATCCAGAAAAATTCCCGTAAGTGTGGTAAAACCAGTCATTGTACTCTCAACGGCGGCTATCTGAATATACCGCTAAAAACTACTGTCGCCCGCCTCCGGAGGATGGCCTTCCAGGCCGTCTAAAGGCCGGAGCGGACGGCCTGGAAGCATATCCTCCAATGACCATACTCTTGCTTAGCGCCGATCTGGCTTGTGTCGCGACCGTCTCGGGCGCTGCGAACCGGGCCGGCCATTCGCTGCGCACCGCGATGAACGCCGCGACGCTCGAC
>DATFDL010000761.1:0-7457 GCA_035252155.1 Pirellulales bacterium
CCGTCCATCGTGGCGTAGCCGACGGCCGCCTCCGAGCGGTTGCTCGTCGAGAGCAACAACGCTCCCCGTAAATTGGCCAAGAGCCACACGCCGGGCGAACGCACACGGGCCTGAATGTTTTGCAGCGCCAGGTCGTCACAGTCCCAGCTCAGCTCGCGGCCGATGGCATCGGAAACTATGGCAATATATTGCCGCACCAGGTCGTCGACGTTCCACTCGAAAAACTCGGCGCCCAGGGCGGCGGCCAGCCCAAACGCGGCGTCGCGAGTGACCTGCGAGCTGTTCACCGTCGCTTGATAGACACAGGTGAGCAGACGCCGAATAGCAGCAGGCACACTCCGTGTGCCGTCGCTTCCTACCATTTCGCTCTGATTTTGAAAGCCCGCCATGCCGTCGATATACCCCAGCTTCTTCCAAAAGCCGTCGGCCCCGAGTTCGTTGATCCCCAGTTCGACGGCCATCGCCGCCAGGCAGACAACGCTCGATGAATCGACTCCGCCGCTGAGTGACACCACGAGCCCACGCGAACGGCTCTTGCGCAGATAATCGAACAGGCCCAGACTGATCGCCCGAGCGAATTCTTCTTCCTTGACGTGCGGGCTGCTTTCCCAGCCAGCGGGCTGCGCCATTTCAGGCTCGGGCGTGAGTCGCGGAAAGTCAAAAGCCGCGCGGACGCAATCGGCGTCGGTCTCGGCGCTGGGCAAAAAGCTGCCGGTGCGCGATTGAATCATCCGCGTGGCATCGACGTCGATCAGCGCGGTGGTCAGCCGAAAATCGGCGAACGAGAACCGCGGCCCGACGGCCAGCAGCTTGCCGGCCGAGGCGATCAGCGCCCCGCCGTCATAAATCGCCCGGCCGGCCTCATTGCCCAGCAGATTGGAATAGACGTAGCTCACGGCAAATGCTCGCGAACCTTCGAGCACAAAGCGATGGCGGATTTCGGCCTTGCCGAAGGCAAAGTGGCTGGCGCTGGGGTTGAGGATGAGATCGACGCCGCGCAGGGCCAGCTCGCTGCCCGGCCGGTTGGCCACCCAGGCGTCTTCGCAAATCTCGAAGCCGATCTTCAACCCGCCGCAATCGTAGTGAACGTCGCCCAGCGGATACTCGCGGCCGAGCACTGCCACCTCGGCCCGATGTCCGGAGGGCCAAGGCTTGAACCAGCGCGGCTCGTAATGAATGCCGTCGCCGGCCAAAAACCGTTTGGCAGTGAATCCCAGAATCTGCCCGTCGGCCGCCAGGCAGGCGGTGTCGAACAGTCCGTGATGATAGAGCAGCGGCAGGCCCAGCGAGACGATCATGCCGCGCGTTTCGGGCACGACCTCGCCGAGCACTTCCAGCGCGGTGGCCTGCAAGCCGGGCGAATGAAAGGCGTCTTCGCAGCCGTAGCCGGTGATGCACAGCTCGGGCAAGCAGAGCACGCTCACGCCTGCCTGGCGGGCCGCCTCGATAGCCGCCAGAATGCGGGCCTTGTTGCCGTGCCAATCGAGCGGCGTTTGATTCAGGACCGCCGCCGAGACCTTGATGAGCTTCATCGTTTTCAGATCAACCAATCGACGATGGTTAAACCCGGTACGTTGGCGAAGTCGGCGGTATTGTGGGTCACTACGGTGTGGCCGTGGATCAACGCCGTGGCTGCGATCATTAAGTCCAAATCGGGCGCTGAAAGTCCAACGTCCATTAACCCCGCCTGTACTTCGCCGAATTTTTCCGCGATGTCGACCGTTACATCGAGCGGCACGACTGATTTCAGTAAATGAGCCACCTGCTTTGCGCGCTTCGCCGGCGCTTTCGCTCGGCGCGCCCAGATCGTGAGTTCCGGCAGCGTCACGACCGAGATATAAAGTCGGCCGCCGTATTGCAGAAAACGCTTATGGACGAGCGGGTGTCCTTTAATGTGCGCCGAGCACGTGTCGGTGTCGATCACGAAGCTCATTCTTCTTCGATCCCTCGCCGCTTCAGTTTTCTGTGCTGACGCCGCTCCTCAAGAAATTTGTCGAGTTCCTCCGCGTCTTCCGCCCAGGCACCAAACAAGCTCCGCAACGTCGGTGACGTTTTGACGTATTCGCGCAGGGCCTCGACATCCTCCGCCGTTAGCTCGGGGTGCAGCTCGCGCAGCTCTTGATCACTGCGGCCTTGATCGATTTCGGCCGCAAGGTCCTCTGCCAGAAGCCGCGTGCCATGGACGATCAGCTTTCCAAGCGCCACCGAAGGATCGACGGTGAACCGCTCAGTCCATTTGGGCACCGGTTCAAGCTCGGGCTGCACTTGGACCACGACTCGCTGCCCGTCGGGAAGGGCGATCGCCTCGTTCAGCTCAATCGTTTTGCCATGAATCACGCCATGGACGGTCGCCATACGCCACCTCCGTTTTCGCCGCCTGTCGGCTATCACTGATTTCGGATAGATCTAAGATCTATCGTAATCCATCGTGCCTGATGAATGAAGAAGAGAATCCGCCGACTCAACCGTTCACGCAGTAGCAACAAACGGCGTTCGCAAAAAAGGCAGCGAGCGACACCGCGATCACAAGAAACAGGCAGCCCTCGCGGCCGCAAACCTTGCAGGCGGCGAGAGCCAGCACGCCTAGAATTGCCCAGCAGGCACGAAAGCCGACCAATGTATCGACGCCCGCAAGCCGCGGCGGATCGATGAACACGGCCGCGTTCCAGATGAAAAGCAACAAGGCTCCTGCGCTCAATGCGATGGCCGACGATGACCTCATCGCGACCTGTTTCTGATTGTCCTCATTCCTTATGCCCGAACTGACGCCGCGGACCACGAGCGGCCTTGGCCGCGCCAACCGATAGAGTGCGGAAAAGACGAGCAACACGAATGCGGCCACACACAACACTATGGCGACTACGTTCGCCGCCCAGGCAGCCGCCAAGTAGGCGACGACCGTCATCACGACAAAGACCGCCGGTATGCCGAACTGAAACGGACGTTTGTCGGCCGGATTTTTCATCGGAGTCTCACGGCGCCCGGTCCAACCAGTCGGCAGAATAGACCGCCAGCAGCACGGGACTGAACACCGCGAAGGCGCCGAACAACGCATCGCGCATCGCGCCGGGCAGGCAGGTCCAGGCCGCCAACAGCAGCGAAAGAAAAAAGACCGTCCGCAACAGGGCCTTCAGGCTGAATTGCAAATGACGCCGGCCACGCATAACGTTCAGCTTAGCATGCGGCAAGTTCGAGGGAACCACTCGCCCCATCACGCCGTAATTGTATTCGGTCAGCATGCCGGCCGCAGCCAGACTAATGCGAGAAGTCGGGTAGCTGGCATAAGTTACGGCGAGATTTTTCGCGAATTGCCGCGCCAGAATTCTTGCGAATTCTGCTGTGGGCGGGCGTACCGCCGGGCGTCGCCCCTGCGCAGCGATGGCGTTGCCCGGTAGAATGGCGGTACGGAGGCGTTCGCGCTCAGTCGCACCACACAAGGAGGCCGACCCATGAAACTCAATCGCAATTTGCTGATTTCGCTTGCCGCCGCGTTTCTGCTGGCGGCGGTTCCCCCGTTTCTCGCCACCGCGGTTATGGCCCAGCCCGACGGACCACCGCCGCGGCGGGGGTCGCCCGAACGCCGCGCCCAGCGTGTCGAGCGATTGCGGAAACTGGGCGGCCAGATCGGCGATCTGGTCGAGTCGCTTGGCAATGACCCGACCCTCAATCCGCCTCGCGTCGATGTGCCCAAGGTCAACGAAGGCATCGCCGCGCTCATCGAGCCCCTGCTCACCGAAGAGGGCGGCCTGCAATCGCTCCGCCTGCAATTCGATCCGGCCGAAACCAACCTGGCCCGCGACCGCGCCCGGCTGATCGGTTCGGCACAACTGCGGCGGTCGAGCTGGTCGATGGAGCCCACGTCGATCGATCTCGATCTGCGGGCGAGCATGGAGCGGCGCGAGGACGGACGGCCGCGGGGCACGCTCGACGGCCGGGCCCGCGTGCAGACCGACGTGATTGCGCTGGGCAATCGGGCGATCGCGCGGCTAAAAGAAAAACTCGAACGTCCCGCGCGGGGCGCCGCGTCCGGTGGTCCGCCGAACGCCGATGAAACGTTCCGCCTGCGCACGCTCGAAAAACTCGAACGCACGCCGCCTCTGCAGACGATGGACGATCTGGTCGATATGCTCACCTATCTTTCCGGGCTGCGGCTGACGGCCACCAACGACCGCGTCGACGAGCTGAAGTCGCGGGCCGCCGCGGTCAGCGACGAACGGCTCCGCAGCCGCTTGCTCGGCGATCTGGCCGAAGTGCGCCAGCAGCGCGATCAAATGTTCGATGTGCGGCCCAACGTCGAGCGCGACGCCGACGGCCGCGCGGTGGCATTGACCTACACGATGACCAATTCGCAATGGTCGAACGAGACGCAGATCGAGCAATTTCGCCTGGCGATCAGCCAGCGCGAGCTGACCCTCAAGGCGGTCGGCGCCACCGGGCAGGGCATGGAACTCTACTCGCTCTTCAAGCCTTTGGTTTTGAACACGCTCGCGCGCATCCAATCGCGCGATCCCGACACGATGCGCTGGGGCCGCGGTGTGGTAAACGACTCGGTCGGCCGATTCCGCGGCATGCTCGGACCCACCGAAGAACTACCCCCGCCGCAGCCGGCGCCACAACCCTAGACGACGAGCCGCTGGCGACCTTCGCCAATTTTGACTTTTGCATTTTACATTTTGCATTTTGACTTCTCGTCGCGGATGGTCACCGGCCTCACGGCCTCGGAGGCAGGGTAAAGTCAAAATGCAATCCCGGCGCTCCGGGACAAAAGTCAAAATGTAAAACGGGTGCGCGCTTGAGTTCTTCCCTGACCTCCGACCTCTGACCTCCGACCCCTTTCCTGAGCCCTGAACCCCGAACCCTGAACCCTTCGTCCCGCGACGAGCATCTGGCCGAACTGCTTGTCTACCTGACCGACGAACTGCGCGCGGGCCGCCAGCCCGACATCGACCTGTTGGCGGCACAACACGCCGAGTTTTCCGACGAGCTGCGCGAGCTGTGGACCGCCGTGCGCGTGGCCGAAGGCGTGGCGGCCGACGTCGCCAGCTCGACGGGCTTGTTCGCCGCCGACGGCCAGCCGGCCGCCGGCATGCCTCTGGGCGATTTGCCCCGCCAGTTCGGCGACTTCGAATTGCTCGAAGAACTGGGCCGCGGCGGCATGGGCGTCGTCTATAAGGCCCGGCAACTGAGCCTCGGCCGCGTCGTCGCGCTGAAGATGATCTTGCGGGGCGAGCTGGCCTCGGCGGCCGATGTTTGGCGCTTTCGTTCCGAGGCCGCCGCCGCGGCGCGGTTGGCGCACCCCAACATCGTGCCGGTCTATGAAGTGGGCGAACACGACGGCCAGCCCTACTTTGCCATGAAGTATGTCGAAGGCACGACGCTCGGCCGTCGCCTGGCCGATGGTCCTTTGCCGCCGCGCGAGTCGGCCGAACTGCTCACGCCCGTCTGCCAGGCCATCCATTACGCTCACCAGCACGGCATCTTGCACCGCGACCTGAAGCCCTCGAACATTTTGATCGACGGCGAGGGCCGCCCGCACGTCACCGATTTCGGGCTGGCCAAGCAGGTGACCGCCGAGACGCAGTTGACTCGTTCGGGGGCGATCATCGGCACGCCCAGCTACATGGCGCCCGAGCAGGCGGCCGGCAACCGCGGGCAGTTGGGTCCGGCCAGCGATGTCTACAGCCTGGGCACGATTCTCTATCACACGCTCACCGGCCGGCCGCCGTTTCAGGCCGCCAGCCCGGTCGATACGGTGCTGCTGGTGCTCGAACAAGATCCGCTGCCGCCGCGGCTGGTCAACCCGCGGGCCGATCGCGATCTGGAGATGATCGCCCTGCACTGTTTGCAAAAGCCGCCGCTTTTGCGTTACCCCAGTGCCGAGGCCCTGGCCAACGACCTGCGGGCCTACCTGGCCGACGAGCCGATCTCTGCCCGCTCGGGCCGTTTCACGCAGGTGATCGCCCGTTGGTTTCGCGAGACGCACCACGCCACCGTGCTCGAAAACTGGGGTCTGCTTTGGATGTGGCACAGCCTGGCCTTATTTGTGATCTGTCTGGTGACCAACTGGTTTCAATGGCTCGGCATCGCCTCGCCGGGGCCATACATCGCTCTGTGGACGGCGGGCATGGGCACGTGGGCCGGCATCTTTTGGGCGCTGCGCCGCCGCGCTGGGCCGGTCACGTTTGTCGAGCGGCAGATCGCCCACGTGTGGGCGGCCAGCGTCATCAGCATCACGGTCTTGTTTCTGGTCGAGATGCTATTGGGTTTGCCCGTGCTCACGCTTTCGCCGGTGTTGGCCATTGCCAGCGGCATGGTGTTTGTGGCCAAGGCCGGCATTCTGACCGGGGCGTTTTACGTGCAGGCCGCCGCGTTGTTCGCCACCGCGTTGGCGATGGCCTGGCTCGACCGCCACGGCGTGAAGCTGAGCATCACGCTGTTTGGCATCGTGTCCGGCGCCAGTTTTTTCTTTCCCGGCCTGAAGTACTATCGGCAGCGGTGCAACCAGTCAGACGGCGGCGCCGAGCTGTAGGGAACAGCGAGGAGGATTCGGGATTCAGCATTCGGCATTCAGGGACGAAAACGCCGTAGGTCTGTAGGGAACTCCGGCGCTCCCGGGCGCCATTCGGCGAACCACGTTCGACCTCGGCCCGCGCACTGGAGGATGGCCTTCCAGGCCGTCACCCTTCTGCGACCGGTGGCTGGGGCAGAGCCTTAGCGATGCCCCGGGGTGCTCGGCCGACGCGGCGAAAGGTAGGTAATCACATGTCGCTCGGGCGCGTGGAATATCTAAAGTACCGCGCCGACGGCGGCACAGCAGATGGTCAGCGCCGCGCCGATTACAATCGACAGCACTAAGCAGCCGGTTTGCGAGGAGCGGCGGCGACGGGTTTTGAAAAGGTCGCCGAGGCCAAAGGTGGTGCGGCGGTAAAGACGATTGTATGCCGCCTTGCGCGGATTCGTCAGCCAGCCCCAGCCGCGAGGAGCCTTGAGGCCGAGCGAGTTGCGGACGTAGCGCTTCCATGACGTTCGGGCGGCAATCCGCCCGCGAAGCGACGGTCGGCGAAGTCCCCATTTCATCGCCAAGGCTCCAGATTGATGCGTGCCAAGATCATGCGATCGTAAACCGCCGGCGAGGCCGGTGCAACTTTTATTAGGGGCTAGGGGACTCGGGGAAGAAAGTAAAAATGCAAAAGTCAACACCGGGAAATGCGGCGCGTGATGAACCGCAACGCAAGATGGAGCAGAAGGCAACGAAGGAAGCGAAGGCCGCAGCGTGCGGCGCAGGACGAATGGTGGGACTCGTAAGCTCGTCCCACCCACCCCTTTCAACATGTTATTTTAGTTCGCGATGCAGCAAGAATCCGAGAGGTAGCAATGTGATGGTTGCGTGCGCCGCTTTTTTTTCGAGGTTGTGGCTTCTTCGGGCCTCGCTTCTTCTTCGGGTAGCGGGAGAGCTT
>DATFDL010000762.1:0-2719 GCA_035252155.1 Pirellulales bacterium
TCCGGCGCCCGCGAACGCTCCGCCGGCGAATGCGCCCCCTGCCGGTGCTCAACCTGCCGCTCCGGGCGAGAAACCGCCCGCCGCAAATCCTGCCGCCGACGCGGCACCCAAGGTCGAAGAGGCCGAACTACGCCTGTTCGAGGAAGATCCATTCGACGAAATCACGCTCAACGATCCCGATGCCACTGTACTGCGCGTGCGTCCGATTGAACTCGCGGAACGTCGCACGCCCGACCCCAGCGCGTTCAAAAAGAGCGACAAACTCTTCGTCCGGCAAATCGACGATCCAACCGACCAATACGAACTGCGGTGGGGCGACATTGCCCAGGTGCGGCTGTTCGAGCAGATCGTGCTCGATAAAGCCTTAGAACTTGTCCACGAAGGCAAGCAAGATCCCGCCCGCTTCGATGAGGCTTACGACTTTTTTGAGTTCCTCAAGCAGAAATATCCCGACACCGAAGGTCTGGCGCGAGGCACGGCCGAGTTTCTCTATGAAGAGGCCGGCTCGTGGCACCGCCGCGGCAACGACGAAAACGCCTTGGCGCTTTTGAACGAGATTTTCGAAGTCGATCCGACCTACCCGCGACTCGAGTCAGCCCTAGGCGCGACGACCGAAAAGCTGGTCGAAAAATACGTCGCCCGCGACGATTATCCCAATGCGCGCAAGATGGTCCACACGCTGGCCAAAAAATACGCCGACGACGCCACGGTCAAACGGCTCGAAGAGGGTTGGGCCGCCGAGTCGCGCGAGCTGATCGCCAAAGGCCGCCGGCTGATGGCCGACGATCCGCATCAGGCATGGGATCTGGCGGGACGCGTGCTCTACGTCTGGCCAAAGTCCGCCGAAGCACGCGCGTACTTCGAGGACCTGAACCGGCATTACCCGCGAGTGGTCGTGGGCGTGACTTCGCCCCGGCCGCCCGCCGCCGAGCCGCGGTTGGCCCATTGGGGCGTGCGGCGCAGCGAGCGGCTGCTCAATCGCCTCTTGATGGAGTTTGCCGGCACTGGTTCCGAAGGCGGGCAATACACCTGCCCCTTCGGCCAGGTCGAAAACACCGACATCGGCCGCCGCCTCGTCTTCCGTTTGCAACGCGGCATTCGCTGGTCGTCGGGCAACCGCGACGTCACCGGCTACGAAGTCGCGCGGCAATTATTGGCGCTCGGCAATCCCAACTATGCAGGTTTTCAGCCCACCTGGGCCGATTTGCTGGCCGGCATCGAGGTGCAAGACGTCTACGAAACCGGTGTCGATTTGAATTGGTCGCACGTGCAGCCGCTGGCGTTGCTCGAAACGCCGGTGGTGCCGCTGGGCGCGCGCGGCGTGACGGGCACCGTCGGACCCTATCTGCTCGGCAAAAACGTCGAAGGCAAACAGCAGTTTGTCATCAACCCCGCCTACTTCGCCGCGGGCAAGCAGCAGCCCAAGGAGATCGTCGAGCAATACATGCCCGACTCGAAAGCGGCCTACAACGCGCTGGCGCGGGGCCGTGTCCATCTGATCGACCGCATAAGCCCCTGGGACGTCGATAAATACACCCAGCAGGGCGAGTTTGTGGTCGGCGAGTATTTGCTTCCCACGCTGCACTGCCTGGTGCCTAACGCCAACCATCCCTTTATGGCCCACCGCTCGTTCCGGCGGGCGCTGCTCTATGGCATCAACCGCGAGGTGATCCTCAGCCACCATTTGTTGCACGACGAAGACCGTCTCGGCTGCCAGGTGATCAGCGGCCCGTTTCCCGTGGGCCGCAGTTTCGACGATCCGCTGCGTTACGCCTACAACGGGCAGGTGGCTCCGCATCCGTGGCAGCCGCGGCTGGCAATGGCGCTGGCCATGGTGGCCCTGCACGACGTCTCCGAAGCGGCGAAAAAACGCGGCGAGCCCGAGATCAAGCAGTTGCCCACGCTGGTGCTGGCCCACCCTGCCCATGACATCGCCCGCGAGGCTTGCCAAGCGATCCAGCGGCATTTGCAAAAAATCCGCTTCACGATCGAGCTGCGCGAGCTGCCGCCTGGCCTGGCCTTTCCGCCCGACGACAACTTCGATCTGTTCTACGCCGAGTTCACGGTGCAAGAGCCGCTGGTCGACGCCGCCCGGCTGCTGGGCCCCGAAGGCATCGCCAGCCGCTCGAACGCCTATCTGACGCTGGCCCTGGCCGAGCTCGACCGGGCGACCAACTGGCAAGAGGCGCGCCGCATTCTGCAACGCATCCACCACTTGGCGGCCGACGACGTCTCGGTTCTGCCGCTGTGGCAACTCATCGAACATTTCGCCTATCACCGTACGCTCAAGGGCCTCGAAGGCTCGCCCGTGCTGCTCTATCAGAACGTCGAGCAGTGGCAAGGCAAAGTCATCGTTCCCAAGGAAGACTGATGCGCCGATGCACCGGACAACTCGGCACGTGCGACGCACCGGCCGCCGCGGAGCGTCGCGTGCGGGGTGCCACGGCATCCATCGCGGCGCGTGCGACGTCGGTGATGCCCATTTGCGCGGCCGCCGCGATGGACGCCGTGCCGCGCCACCCCGACGAGCAACCGTGCGGATTGAGCCTGCACGGCGTCCGCCGCGGCGAATCTGACCGCGCCGCAATTCATCACACCGCGCGCCGCGGCGGATGCCGTGGCACCCATGTGCAACGGGGCACGATTGCCTGCATTGTGGCGCTGTTGTTCGCCTCTGCCGGCCGCGCCTCGGCCCAGTCGGTCTGGGAACTGACGCCCT
>DATFDL010000763.1:0-6287 GCA_035252155.1 Pirellulales bacterium
AGTGTTGCCTTTCGCTCCGCGAAAGAGCGTACTTTCGCGGAGCGAAAGGCGACTTTGGGCTAATTGTCGTTGCCGCGCCAAAAGAGCTTGCCGGCGGCGATGCACGATGGGGTCGGGGTCATACGGGCGGTTGGCCCGATCGACGCCCGCAAACACCGCTTGCAAACCGTAGTATTCGGCCTGGCTGATCGGATCGAACTTGTGATTGTGGCAGCGGGCGCAGTGGATGGTCGTGCTGGCGAACGTGGCCAGCACGGTGGTCAGCATGTCGTCGCGGTCGAGATTCCGCGCGATCGTCTTGTCGATCGTGTCGTCGCGGATGTCGCGCTGGGAGCTTTCGTCCCAAGGGCCGGCGGCGATGCAGCCGGTCGCCACGATCGCCCACGGATCGTCCGGATAAAGCACGTCGCCGGCCACCTGCTCTTCGACGAATCGAGCATAAGGCTTGTCGCGGTTCAGCGCGCGAATCAGGTAATCGCGATACGGCCAGGCGTGCGGCCGCGGCCGGTCTTGGTCGTTGCCGTGCGTCTCGGCAAAGTGGACCACATCCATCCAGTGCCGCGCCCAGCGTTCGCCGTAATGCGGGCTGGCCAGCAGGCGATCGACCAGTTTTTCATACGCCTCGGGCGATTCATCGGCAATAAACTGCGCGACCTCCTGCGGCGTCGGCGGCAGCCCCAGCAGATCGAACGAGAGACGGCGGATGAGCGTTCGCTGATCGGCCGGCGGCGAAGGCGCCATGCCGCGTGCTTCAAGCCCCGCGACGATAAAGGCGTCGATCGGGTTGCGGACCTGCAGGGTGTTGTTGACCGCCGGCGGAATGTGTTCGACCAGGGGCCGATAAGCCCAATGGTCGGTCTTGTCCCCGGCCGCCGCCTGAGCGACACTTAGCGTCAGCAGCAAGGCCGCAAGCGGCCAAGCGCGGTCAATAGGTCGCGCGGAATCAATCAACTTCAGCGCAGGGCGGGGCATGGGGCGGGGAGTCAGCGCGGGCAGTCGGCGGGCCACTGTCACGATCGGCAGACAGTCGTCCCGCTCAGTTCTTCAAGTACCAAAGCTTATTGATCTTCAGGAACGAGATCGTCTTTTTCGAACCGACCGCCTCCTTGAGCTCGTAGGTGGCCGTCTTGCCGTCGTCGTCGATCGTCGGTTCCGCGCCTTTGATGGATTTGAGCACCTTCTTCAACTGCGGCGCGTTCTTCTCGGCGAAGCGTTCGGCAAATTCCTCGATCGACCGTTTCTCGGTAATCTTCTTCAACTCATCGGGAGGAACGAACATTTTCAGAAACTTGACGTATTCTTCGTCCTCCAGAAGCCGGATTCCCTCGTCGATGGCTGTGTCCAGCTTTGCCCGCGGATCGGGGGCAGGCGCCGCCGTCGCTGTGTTCGTGAAGGCGGTGAATCCGCAAACCGCGGCCAACGTCAACAAAACGGCACGCATGGCAACCCTCCAAAGTTGAAACCCAGTGGTCCCGACGGGCCGCGGCATTATCCTAGCGGGCCGATTGGATGTCAACATTCCGGCGCGGGTGCACGCCGGAGCTGCGCGTCGATCCGCAGCGGCCTGTTCAACGTGTGGCTCGGCCGCCTTTCTTGGCGGATTTTCGCCGCTGGCTTCGCGCCCGGACGGCGGCCCAAAAATCTTTCTCGGGCAGTCCGCGACCTTGTTTGACGCTTTGCCGGGAACGATCGAGCATCGCTTGAAACCGGGGCGAACGCCCGAGCAGAAGGCGCTCCAGGTCTTCATCGTCGTGGGGAACGAGCAGCACGGCGGCCGGCTTTCCGTTTCGCGTAATGACGATGGGGCCTTCAGCGCCACATTCATCGAGATAAGCGCTCAGCCGCGCTTTGACGTCTGCCAACGGAGCGATTTTCATGATTCGTACTCCTCTCCGCCGATCAAAAGCCGGCTGCCGTCTTTTAAGCCGATCGCCAACACGTGCACTTGGCGCGTAATTGGGTCGGCCTCGTAGAATACGCGGAAGCGATTGCCTCGGCCACAGCGAAGCTCCCAGGCAGCGCCAAAAGGAGCCGGCTGGTCCAACGGCTTTCGGTTCCGGGTTTCATCCAGGGGCGAATGCGTGAGCTGTTCGTTGATCGTCTTCCGCAGAAACGCGTGGTGCTTCGAGTCGATCTGGTCTAAGTGTTCAATGGCCTCCGGCGCGAACGACAACGTGTACCGTAACGACTTCGCCATTGACTAGAATTCTAGTCCATGCTTTTTGCATGTCAATTGCCGTCGCGTTGCCTGATTGAGGGTGCGTGATCGTGAATCGGTAGGGTTAGCCGAGCGAAACGAGTCCCCATACGCATCAAGCAAAGGTGGTTTCACTGCAAGACGTCTGTAGGGAACGCACTCCGTGGCGTTCAAGCGACCTGCGACTCGATGTCAATTTGCCCCTCACGGAACGCCACGGAGGGCGTTCCCTACAGACGCTCCGCGTCTCCCCATCTCCCCATCTCCGCGTCTCCGCTTCTCCGCGTCTCCCCCTCGCGCAGCCGGCCGGGGCATCGCCAAGGCTCTGCCCCAGCCACCGGAGAACAACTCGAAAACCCAAACTTCATTGCAATTCCGTCAGCCTCCAGAATTTGGTTGACACGCGACTCCCAACGTGTAGCATGAAGGGCGCGGCCGCGTTAACACGGGCATCGCCAATCGACATCGATTCGTGCCCGCGCGGTAGGTTACTGGCTGGGCGAATCGAATTGGCCCGGGTCGGGTCGTTCGCTTTTCTCGGCGGTTTGCCCGTCGCGCAGGACGCCAATCCCTCGTCATCGCGTTGCTCTTCGGCGCGGCAGGGGTGTTCGTTCCATCTCGTTGGCGTCTGGGAGTTCTGCCATGAACTACAACGCGCGCGCGAAGAAGATTGCCAATTACGTGCAATCGCGGGGACTGGAAACACACCGCGGCGTCATGCCCCTGGCCGAGCTGGGGGCGCTGGTCGTCTTTGGCAACGACGACTATTTCGGCAACCCGCAAACCCGCGAGCTGGTGCGGCTGGTGTTCGAGGCCGGCCACGACGCCGGCATCGACGTGCTGGGCTTCGCCACCAACGACGCCCGCGACTGGGCCGACGACGCGGGCTGCTCGTGGGCCGTCGTGCTCAAGACCGACCATCTCGACTGGGCCAAGGCCCGGCTGCACGACGCCTTCTTTGAATCGCACGGCCTCTACGCGCCGCGCTCGCTGGCCCAGGCCGCCGCCAGCGGCGACGGCAACTGGCGATACTCAGGTCACCTTTCGCAGGAGAAACCACGATGAGTGTGGGTACGATTTCGCCCCCGCGTTCGCTGCTCGATCTCAGTGTGCCGGTTTCGGCCGACCTTCCTGTTGAGCAGAAATACGAATATCCCGGCATTCCCACCACCTGCGACGGCGCCGAAGCCGTGGTACACGTCGAGATCAACATCTCGCAAGGTTCGGGGGCGTATCCCATCACCAGCTCGACCACCATGGGCGGCGGCTTCAACGCGGCGGTGACCAATGGCCGCCCCAATCTTTGGGGCGAGCAGCTTGTGTTCTTTGAGCCGGAAAGCGAACACTCGGCGGCGACGTTTTGCGAGGGGTTCGCCTTGGCGGGCGGTCGAGTGACCAATTTTACGTCCGGCCAGGGGCTGGTGCTGATGAAAGAGGTGCTCTACACCATCGCCGGCAAGCGGCTGCCGGTGGTCATGAACATCGGCGCCCGTGCCTTGACCAGCCACTCGCTGAACGTGCACGCCGGCCACGACGACCTGATGAGCGTGGCCGACTGCGGCTGGGGAATGCTCTTTGGCCGCAACGCCCAGGAGGCCGGCGATTTGTGCTTGATCTGCCGGCGGGCCGCAGAGGCCAGCTTCACGCCGTTCTTCAATGTGCAAGACGGATTTTTAACGACTCACACCGTCGAAACCGTGCGGCTGCCCGAGACGGAGTTCATGCGCGAATACATCGGTTCGCCCGCCGAAAAGCTGATGAACCTGATGGATCCCGACAACCCGCTGATGTCGGGCACGGTGCAGAACCAAGATTCGTACATGAAGGGCAAGATCGCTCAGCGGTGGTATTACGACCGCGTTGAGCCGGCACTGGCCGATGCCTTTGCCGAGTTCCGCCAGAAGACCGGGCGGAATTACGATTTCCTGCTGCCCTATCGCTGTGAAGACGCGGAGTACATTTTGGTCGGCATGGGCTCATACATGGAGACGGCCCAGGCCACCATCGACTATCTGCGCGACAAGAAGGGCATCAAGGCCGGCTGCCTCACGGTGGTTTGCTTCCGCCCGTTCCCCGCGCGACGGATTGTCGAGGCATTGAAGAATTGCAAGGCGTTCTCGGTGATTGAGCGGATGGATGATCCGCTTTCGACCACCGGCAATCACCTGACGCGCGAGATCAAGGCGGCGTTTTGCGATGCGGCCTGCGGCCAGCCCGGCCACGACAAAATCGACCGCATTCCGCGCATCTATCACGGCGCCGCCGGCCTGGGCAGCCGCGACGTGCGGCCCGGCGACATCATCGCCATCTTCGACAACATGCAGAACGACGGGCAAGAGTATTTTTGCGTGGGTATTGACCATGCTTTGGCGTTGAAGATCGCCGAAGACCCCGATCTGCGTCCCAACGGTGGTTTTTCGATGCGCGGGCATTCGGTGGGTGGTTTCGGCTCGGTGACGACCAACAAAGTGATCGCCACGATCGCCGGCGGTGTGTTCGGCAAAGATGTGCAGGCGTATCCCAAATACGGCTCCGAGAAAAAGGGATTGCCGACCACGTATTACCTGACGATCGCCGACGAGCATATCGAGATGCACAGCGAGTTGGAGCACGTCGATTTGGTGGTCATCAACGACGTGAACGCCATGCACAGCGGCAACCCGCTGCTGGGCATGGTGCCCGGCGGATCGATCTTTATGCAGTCAACGCAAAAGGATCCCGCCGAAGTCTGGAAGCGCCTGCCGGCCTGGCACCGCAAGACGATCCGCGACAAGCGGCTGAAGGTGTATTACGCCGATATGGTGCAGATTGCCCGAGAGGTGGCCAGCGAAGCCGACCTCGAAATGCGCATGCAGGGCATCGTGTTGCTAGGGGCCTTTTTGAAATTGACGCCTTACGCGGCCCAGAGCGGCATGACCGACGACCAGGTGTATGCCGGCGTCGAAAAGGCGTTGCGCAAATATTTCGGCAAGCGCGGCGAGCAGGTGGTGCAAGACAATCTGACCTGCGTCAAACGCGGTTACCAGGAAATGCGCGAGATCCCGGCGGAGGTGATGCAGGCGGGTGTGTGACGCGCGACCTCTGTAGGGAACGCCCTCCGTGGCGTTCCGCGAATGCGAGCAACTGTCCAAACCCAATTAAGCCCGAACGCCAATCAACGTCTGTAGGGAACGCCCTCCGTGGCGTTCCGGCAAATCGAGACATCGATGCACGACCAAACGACCCGTCCAACGCGTAAATTGCACCGTCTGGCTCCGCAGGCGTACGCCACGACGGGGTATGAATATCACTTTACCGTTTGTGCCCGTCACCAAGGGCAGCCATTCCGGAACGACCGTCTGGCAAAAGAAGTGATCGCTTCCTTGCTTTGGACGAAGACGCAATACAACTGGTTGCTGTACTGTTATTGCCTGATGCCGGACCACTTGCACTTCGTTTGCCGGCTCACTGACCGAGACATCAAGTTCGTAAACGCGGGACCACGCGGTTGGATCGTCGAGGGAGTGCTCGACCACCTGAGCCGGTTCAAAAGTTACACCACCAACAAAAGCTGGAAGTTTGGTTTACACGGCAAGCTGTGGCAGAAGAGCAGTTACGATCGGGTGCTCGACCTGGATTGGCCATTTGAGGAGGTCGCGCAATATGTGCTCGACAATCCGGTGAGAAAAGGCTTGGTGCACGACTGGCGCGAATGGCCGTATTCGAAGATCGTCGATCCGTGGTGGGAATGAGAATGGTAGGGAACGCCCTCCGTGGCGTTCCGTAGCGGGGCCGATGGGGCAGTGGAAGACACAAAGCAGTTTGCGGAACGGTACGGAGTCCGTTCCCTATAGAGTCCGAAGGGCAGTTGAAAGCACAGAGCAGTTCACGGAACGCCACAGAGGGCGTTCCCTACAGAAGCACAAAGGCGAATCCAAATAATCCTATCCCTTGAACCATAACCCCATCCCGAGAATCCTCATGGCCACCGACCTTTCCTCGTGCTCGATGAATGAAGCCTCCGAGCGCGATCCGTATAACAACAACTCGTACGGCACGCTGATCGACGGCGACTACCGCCAGGTGCGGCTGCCGATTCTCGATGTCAACG
>DATFDL010000764.1:0-7064 GCA_035252155.1 Pirellulales bacterium
GCCGACTGGCGACGCTCTTGGAAAAATAGCGAGCTTGCGTCCGCTTGGTGGAAATTGTGCCGCCAACGAACCTTACGATGGTTTCGGTGTCTTGACCGATTGAATGTCCCTTGGGAACCCTTGAATTGAACGAGTCTTCTCGCACTGCACGCTCGACGGTCAAGCGATTGCCGCAACGGGCGGTGTACGATCTAGCCGCAATTCATGCCATCCTCGACGAGGGACTGGTTTGCCATGTCGGCTTTTCGTGCGACGAGCGACCGTTTGTCATTCCAACCATTTACGTGCGCGTCGGCGAGCAGGTCTATTTGCACGGCTCGCCCGCCAGCCGCATGTTGCAGACGCTGGCGAATGGCGCCGAGGCATCGATCGCCGTGACCTTGGTCGACGGACTCGTGCTGGCGCGGTCGGCGTTTCACCACTCGATCAACTACCGCTCGGTGGTCCTCTTCGGACGTGGGTCGCCGATCGAAGACGACTCGCAAAAGCTGTCCGTGCTGCAGGCGTTGACCGATCACATCATGCCGGGCCGCTGGACGGACGTTCGCATGCCCTCATCCGACGAACTGCGACGCACGCTGGTGGTTGCGGTGCCCATCGAAGAGGCCTCGGCCAAAGTGCGCGTCGGGCCGCCGCTCGACGACGAACCTGACTATGACTTGCCGGCTTGGGCTGGCGTGTTACCGCTTCGTCTAACCGCGTCGGTTCCGGTGGCAGACCCTCGCCTGGCAGCCGGGATCATACCGCCGCAGTACTTGGCAGATTACACTGGCCCGAGGCCCGCCGCACCGCGAGCGGGAGGCTAGCTTCGTTCGCCATTCATTGAGGGATCCGATCCGCACGGAGGAGACGGAGGATGGCCTTCCAGGCCGTCACCGACTACGCTGGCCTAAACCGGTTTCGTTTTTCCGCTCGCGGCCGACGCAAATGTTAGTTCTGGCTACGCTCGTTGTTCTTTTGTTGACGGCTGCCGAACCCGCCTCTGCGGCCAATCGACCCAATGTCATCGTCTTTCTGGCCGACGATCTGGGCTACTCCGATCTCGGCTGTTACGGGTCGGAAACTGAAACGCCCAACCTCGATGCGCTGGCGGCCGGCGGGCTGCGGTTCACGCAGTTTTATAACACGGCCCGCTGCTGGCCGACGCGGGGCGCGCTGTTGACGGGCTACTACGCCCAGCAAGTGCGGCGCGACACGCTGCCCGGCGTGCCGGTCGGCCAGCGTCCGCCCTGGGCGCCGCTGCTGCCCGAGATGCTGCGGCCGCTGGGCTACCGTTCCTACCATTCGGGCAAGTGGCACGTCGACGGCATGCCGCTCGCCGGCGGCTTCGATCACTCGTACTACGTGCAAGACACCGGCCGGCTCTTTCGCCCCCGCGTGCATTACGAGGACGATCAAAAGCTGCCTGCGGTCAATCCGGACGCCGGCTATTACGCCACCACGGCCATCGCCGATCACGCCATCCGCTGTTTGCGCGACCACGCCGAGCAACACGCTGGTCAGCCTTTCTTTCAGTATGTTGCCTTCACCGTGCCCCATTTTCCATTGCAAGCGCCGCAGGAAGACATCGCCAAGTATCGCGATCGCTATCGAGCGGGCTGGGAGGCGGTGCGGCAAGAACGCTATGAGCGGATGAGAAAGCTTGGCATCGTCGAGTGCCCGTTGTCGCCGGTCGAGCGCGACGTCGGCCCGCCCTACCATTTTCCACAGGCGTTGGAAAAGCTCGGCCCTGGCGAAGTCAACCGTCCGCTCGCTTGGGACGACCTGACCGCAGAGCAACGCGAGTTCCAAGCCGTTAAAATGGCCATCCATGCCGCGATGGTCGATCGCATGGATCGCGAGATCGGCCGCGTGCTCGATCAGCTTCGGGCGATGAGGTCGTTCGACGACACGCTGGTTTTCTTCCTTTCCGACAACGGCGCCAGCGCCGAGATCATGGTCCGCGACGATGGCCACGATCGCGCCGCCCCGCTCGGCTCGGCAGCCACCCATCTCTGCCTGGGGCCGGGCTGGTCGAGCGTGGCCAACACGCCCTTGCGGCGCCACAAGACCTGGGTCCACGAAGGCGGCATTTCGACGCCGCTGGTCGTCCATTGGCCGGCGGGCATCGCGGCCCGCGGCGAACTGCGTCAAACGCCCGGCCACGTGATTGACTTTGTCCCCACGATCCTCGAACTCGCCGGCAGTAAGCCTCCGGAAGAGTACGACGGAAAGCCAGTGCCCTCGCGGCCGGGCAAAAGCCTCGTGCCCGCATTTGTCGAAGATCGCCAAATTGCTCGTGATAGTCTCTGGTGGCTGCATGAGGGGAACCGGGCGATTCGCATCGGCGACTGGAAACTGGTGGCGGCCGGCCAAAAGGCCCCTTGGGAGCTGTACGACCTGAGCGTCGACCGCGGCGAAACTAACAACCTGATCGAACAGAACCCCGACCTGGCCCGTCAACTCGAACAACGCTGGCAGCAGCAGTTCGACGAATTCCGCGAGCTCGCATCGCGCGATGCGGCCGACAAAGCGAAATGACAACGGTGAAATTGGGGAGGACCAACCATGAGTGATTCCGAAAACCTGACCGAACAAACTCGCCACGAACTCGACCGCTTTCGCGGCGATTTTGAAACGCTGCGCCGCGAAATCGGCAAGGTCATCGTCGGCCAGCAAGAGATTGTCGATGGCACGCTCACCGCCCTGGTCGCCGGCGGGCATGTGCTGCTCGAAGGAGTGCCGGGGCTGGGCAAGACCCTGCTGGTGCGGACCTTGGCCGACGCCCTGCACTTGAAGTTTCAACGGATTCAATTCACACCCGACTTGATGCCTGCCGACCTGATCGGCACCAACGTCGTGCTCGAAACGCCCGAGGGCGGCAAAAAGTTCGAGTTTCAGGCCGGGCCGGTCTTCGCCAACATCGTACTGGCCGACGAGATCAACCGGGCCACTCCTAAGACGCAATCGGCCCTGCTCGAAGCGATGCAAGAGCACTCGGTGACCGTGGCCGGGCAAACGCACAAGCTGCCCGAGCCGTTTTTTGTGCTTGCCACCCAAAACCCGCTCGAAATGGAAGGCACCTATCCGCTGCCCGAAGCCCAGCTCGATCGGTTTCACTCGAAGCTGCTGGTGCAGTTTCCCAGCTCGGCCGAGATCGAAACCATTCTCGATCGCACGACCGAGGCCCAATCGCCGCGGGCCGAGCCGGTGCTCGACGGGGCGCGGATCCTCCAGATGCAGGCGCTGGCGCGGCGAATTCCGATCGCCGACGAAGTGCGCCGCTACGGCATCGCCGTGGTGCTGGCCACGCACCCCGAAAACGAACAGGCGGCCTCGATGACCCGTTCGTTTGTCCGCTACGGCGCCAGCCCGCGCGGCGCACAAGCCATGATTTTGTCGGCCAAGATCCGGGCGATCCTCGACCACCGCTACCACGTGGCCCGTGACGACCTGCGAGTCGTGGCACCGGCGGTGTTGCGGCACCGGCTGATCTTGAACTTCGAGGGCCAGGCCGAAGGCATCCAGCCCGACGCCGTCATCGAGAACATTTTGGAAGGCGCCGCGGAGCCGGTCGCGGCGTAACGCCCTCGCGGCCAGTCGCTCCCGCGACCCCGTGTGGTTTGCCGCGATTTGCTTGCGGAAAACAAGGGCGGCACTCATCGCTTGCGGGCAACAAGCCGCTTGCATGAAACGACTTCGAGCGACGGTCCAATACGTCAATCTTCGCTTATGCAAGCGCTGGTTCGGGATTCGGGATTCAGGGAAGACCGGGCGAATGCCGCGCGTACAGTAGGCATCACGCTCCGCCGTGATGAGCCCCCCAATTTCAACTTGCCGCGCGTAGAGTAGGCATCACGCTCCGTCGTGATGAGCCTCTCGTTTCAACTTGCCGCGCGCCTAGTAGATATCACGCTCCGCTCTGATGCACGGTGAACGCAAATTTGCGTTGACCGTAAAACACGAGAGATTTCGTCATCCACCGCCCCGCCAGCGGGGATGCGCGATCGCGGCACAGCGGCGACGTGGCATAAGCTTTATCACTCGTGTCGGGGTTGCGTTTCGGCATGCAACCGAACGAGCATGCTCGCTCTATCAAGGTGCCGCGCACGGGCGTTGCAAATTTGCAACGCCCGTAAAACGCCGAGAGATTTCGTCACCGACCGCCCGAGCAGCGGGGAGTGCGCGCCTCGCCCTGTCGCCGTGTCGCCCACTCGTCTTTCCTCCCTGACCTCCGACCCCTGAATCCCAACCCCTGAATCCCGACCCCTGAATCCCGACCCCTGAATCCCGACCCCTGAATCCCGACCCCTGAATCCCGACCCCTGAATCCCGACCCCAATTCCTCTCCCTCTTCCCGCAGTGTACCAACCAACTGGCTTGGTCGGTTTTCAGCGGATTTTTCGCCGTTTTGGCGCCACCCCTCGGGCCCCGCCCGGTATTCGGCGTCGGCAGGCAACGTCCGGCGTTACGGCGACGGGTTGTGGAGTTGAGAAGCGCCGACGCCCAGCGGCGTGACGCGGATTTCGGCCGCACGCAACAGATTCGGCCCGACAAAAACTCCCCGAATCCCGAATCCTGACCCCCGACCCCTAGTCTCTAGCCCCTTCCGTATGCCCCCATACTTATTTCTACGGAGCTCGTGGCGGCCTGGTTCGTTTTGCATTTGCATTTTGCATTTTGACTTTCCCTCACCGGAGACGACCGAAGAAGCTCGATGCGGCAGGCGAAAACAACCACGGATTACGCGGATGGGCACGGATTGAAGACAACATTCTCTCTCTTATCCGTACCCATCGGTGTCATCCGTGGTCACCCTCATTTTGCATTTTTTTGACTGACTTCTTTTGCGGCGTGTTGGGCTACACGCGCCCCGCCGACGGGCAGCCCCGCTACACCCTCTCGCGCGAAAAGCACGTCGAGGTCGATGGCAAATTCGCCGATGCCGTGCTGGGCGATTTTAATGGGCAACAGCGTTATCTGGTTGCGCTCGAAGGCAAAGGTCCCCGCGATCCGCTCGACCGCCCCTTCGCCGGCAGACGCATGTCGGCCGTCGATCAGGCCTATCGCTACGCCATCAACCTGCCCTGCGACTGGATTGTGGTCACGAGCGTCCGCGAGACGCGGCTGTATTACAAAGGCACCGACCAGCACACCTACGAGCGGTTCGACACCGAGCAGTTGGCCGACGACCCGGCCCACCTGCGGCGGTTCGTGTTTCTGCTGGGGGCCGAACGCGTGGTGCCGCCCGATGGGCGTTGCCACCTCTATTCGCTCTGGGAAGAGTCGCAGAAGGTGGGCCGCGAGCTGACGCGCGATTTTTACCAGCGCTACGCCGAAATGCGGCAAAACGCCTTTGAAGAATTATCGCAAGAAAACCCCGACGCCCCGCGCGGCGAAGTCCTTACAGCCACTCAAAAACTGCTCGACCGCGTGCTATTTTGCGCGTTCTGCGAAGACCGAGGGTTGCTGCCGACCGAGACGATCCGCAAAGCCTACGAGCACCGCGACCCATACCGTCCG
The DNA here is from genome assembly GCA_035252155.1 of Pirellulales bacterium. Lineage (GTDB taxonomy): Bacteria > Planctomycetota > Planctomycetia > Pirellulales > JAICIG01 > JAICLL01. The sequence goes on from DATFDL010000764.1 coordinate 5,503, forward strand.
CACACCATCTGGGACAACTTTCGCGGCCTGTTCGAGGCGATCAACCGCGGCAACGCGGCCCTGGGCATTCACGCCTACAACGGCGGGCTTTTTGGCCCCGACCCGCTGCTCGACCGCCTGCGCGTCTCCGACAAGGTCTGCGCGCATCTCCGGCCCTAGTACATCGAAAAATCCGGGGTACCTTCTCGCGATCAAGTCAAGCGCCAATCATGAGTGGCCCTGGTCGAAGGCTGGTGATCGCGCTGAAGAGGTGTTTGCTGAGCATTACCCGGCAGTGCATGCACATTTACAGGCCCGAAGCGGAGTTGAATGACCGGGTTTATCGGCTATTCGGCTTAACAGCCGACGAAATTAATCTGCTTCAACGCGAGGCTGAGCACTAATTCCGCCGCGCGTGTCCCGGTTATCCTAAAAGCAGCTTGCTAGCCAGTTGCTCGCGAACTCGCTTCTCGCCGAGGTCGGTCAGCCGATAGCGACCATCCTTAGATTGAATAATTTCTCTCTTCGCCGGCGAGGCCAGCGCATCGATAGATCGAGTGACCGAGGACGCTGAACATTGCGCGTAGCGGCCTAGTTGTGTTCGATCGAACCCGGCCTCGCCCGCGTAATGCAGAAGAATCAAGATTTCCTCCTCCGGTCGGAGATCAGTGCGTTGCACCAAGATGGCGTCCTCGAACCGGCCGATGACCGGGACGTCGAACTGAAGCAATTCGCGGATGGCGAGCGCGGCTGCCTCGCGATCACCAGCCCAAAAGAGCCGTACCGTTTCTGTCATCGCCCAGCGTACCGCCTCGATCATAAAGCGCGAATCCATGTGGTTCGCTTTGTACGTCGGCGAAATGTGGACCGCACCGCGCTTCGACCGAAACTTATGCACGACTGCTAACACCGCGAAAAGCATCTTGGCGTCGTCGCGGACCAGGCGATGGACAACTTGGTCGTTTCCAATGTACCTTGAGCAATCGCCGAAGTCGCGCGCCTGGTCGAGATTCCCCGAGTCAGCGTGATAGAGTATCCGCCCGAGTATCTCGCTGAACTGGCCACCATCGAGCTCGGCCGGCTCCCAGTCCCTGAGCACGTATCGCCGTTCGAGAGATACGAACTCATCGACGAGCTGGCCGGTCAAAAACCCGTCCAATGGCGGCGCAAGCTTGGCAACAAGAGTTTGGTTTTCGATAAGCCCCATAGGCGTACCTGTTAGCTCTGAGCTGCCTCTCCCCTAGCTTCGATGACAAGGCGTTCGGCTTCTTTCTGGCCCTCGTTGGTCAAGAACCAGGTAATCGGCGAGGAATTTGCATTATCACCCACGAGCGCAGGACCTCGCTGCTTTAGGCCCCCAAGATCGCGCGACATCCCTTGCTTGTTTAACGAGCCCGCTTGCCGAAAATGTTTATTGAATGTCGCGGCGATAACGGGCCCCGAGATTTCCGAAACTTGCGCCTGTTGAGAGACGACATGCAATAGCCACACGATCTTTTTGCCGGCCGTCCATTCCTGTCGGGGTATTCCAAACCGACCAGCGTCATGGCGGAATTCGAGCGGCTGCGACTTAGTTTCCGGAT
>DATFDL010000765.1:0-5897 GCA_035252155.1 Pirellulales bacterium
GGCACCTTCCTCAACGGCCAGAACGAAGCCCATAACGACTTCTTCGCCAAGCTGCAGGCTGCCACGCCTTATGACGACGTGATCGAAGACATGCTGGAGACGCAGCATTACTACGACGCATCGCAAGGCGATTAACCGAGATCGTGAGGATAACCATCACGCCGCGGGCCGAGCTTCGGCCCGCGGCGATTTTTTTTGCGCGCCTTCAGGCGATCGCTAGAATGCGGCAGGTTTCTTCATAGCTCTCTTCAAGTTCCAAGGGCACGGCCAGATTATCGGCCAGCCACAGCGGAACGGTGGGCAGCGGAGCGCCGAGCGCCAGCGGGTGCAGCCAAGCCTCCAGAAACCATTCGTTGTCCTGCTTCGTGAGCCGGCAAGCGCTGGCATAGATCGCCGGCGGCTCGGCCCCCAGGCTTGGATCGGCGTGCCCGATCAGGTCGAGCAACCCAGCATAAAGGTTCGACGTGCGCGTCGTGACCAGGTCGACAATGACTACCGAAACACGTTCGTGCAGCAAGCTCGCGCACTTGGCGGCGAACACGTGGCGATTCTCGGGACGATCTTTATTAGCTGGACTCACGATTTCGACCGCGGCCACAAGCCGGCATCGCCGCCGCTCATCATAAATTTGCACTTCGTAAACGTCCTGCGCCGGCAGGTCGGTGTACACCGAAAGCGTGGGACGCGGAGGCGCCCAGACCGCGGTGGCCACCCCGCCGCCATTTCCCTCGGCGGCAGCGCTCAAGGAGTCCACGTCGCCCTCGTAAGTGGCGACGTCGATTTCGGCGCTTTGGCCCGAGTGGACTTGCAATTCGGCGAAAAAACCCTTGGGCAACTTGCGCTGGAGGCTCGCCACAATCATCATCGGCCATCCGCCGTGCATCGATTCCCAGTGGCGCTGATCGTCCAATGGCGGTCGAAAATGGTCTCGCAGCGGCATGGCAACAACCTCAGTGGGCAGGCGTCAGTCTCTACGCCTATTCTACACTGGGGCGGGCTACACGCCCAAGCGATTCGCCAAGTCGGGAGTGATACCGTTTCCTAGATCTCGGACAGATTCGGACGTCACTGGTTCCCGTCCGGTGCTAAGCGTCCCGCTGACCCTAGTCAGGTCAGCACCTCTTCGATTGCAACGATGAAGACTGCGTTCACGAAGGGTAATGCACCAGCCGCCAGAGAGCCGCAGACCAAGAATACAAGCCGGCGTTTGTGTCGGAAGCCCCAAGCGGCGATGGAGGCGAATGCGATAAGCCAAACGATTTCAAAGGCCCAATAAGCCGCTTCGCTGCTTGTCCAACTCGATACCAGGGAGGCCAGATTTGTGCTCCCATACAGTCCAGCTAGCCAAGCAGCCAAGCACGCTGTTGCGAGCGGAAGAGAGGCAATCGACGATCGCGGCCAAAATAATGCATCGAACCGCATTCTGGCTGAAACCGCATAGATCGTGCCGCAGTTCGTCCACGCGTCGCTGCGACCGTGTTATCAAGCCGGTTCAGAAACCTCAACGCCGTTGACGATCTGATCGATGCCTTCCAGATCCGCCAGCGCCTCCTGGGCCACTTGCTTCTCGAAGAAGCTGGGCACTCGGCCACGAAGAAAGAGCCGGCCGTTGGCAAAATCGCAGTTTAGCCGCTGAATCGATGGATAAGGAATGGCCCGCAAACGGCTTTGCACCATGGCTTCAATCCGTGCGCTGGCTGAGACCATCGATCGAGACGATGTTGACGTGGAGGATGTTGGCATAAAGACAGTAGCTCCTTCTCCTGTCGATCGACGGAAATCGACGGTGCAAACGAGAACGGACGGTGAGAGAAAGCACCCTTCGTGGGTCCGAGACGCCGGACGCGGCGAAACGCCAGAGACTGCGTTCAGGGCAGGGTCTTGCATCCTACCGCGCGGTGCGGGGCCGTCAAGAGGTCAGGGGCATTGCAATCCGTCTGCGTGCGTCCGACAATTTCTGACGAGAACGCCTTTTCTTCCTGAACTCGAACAATCGATCATCGATGTCCGCACGCCCTTATCTTGTCTCCGCCGCGATCGCGGCCTTTTGTTCCGTCGGCACGGCCGCCGAGCGCGATTGGCAAGGCGAAACGGTGATGGTCAAGGAGACCGCCATACCGCAGGTCGGCGCCAAGAAATTCCGCTGGAACGACATACCGATGCCCGCGACCGTCGAAAAAGTCAACGGCCAATGGCTCTGGCTGGGCGTGGCCTGGGTCAAGCAAGACGAAGTCTTGCTACTCGACGACGCGCCGGCGTATTACACCGAGCTGCTCAATCGCGGCACGCACGACAACTGGGCCTATGCTCTGCGCGGCCTCAGTTGGCTCACCAAGCGCGAGTACGACAGCGCCGTCAAAGATCTGACCGAGGCGCTGCGGTTGGAGCCGTTCAACTCAACGTACTTTTGCCTGCGCGGCAAGGCCCGCCACGCCAAGCGAGATTTTTCGCGGGCCGTCGCCGATTTTACCGAAGCCATTCGGCTCAATCCATCCAATCTGATCGCCTACAACGACCGAGGCGTCTGCTTCAATGCACAGGACGAATTCGCCAAGGCGCTGGACCAGTTCAACGAAGTCCTGCGGGTCGATCCGGTCAACGCGCTGGCGTTTGCCAATCGCGGGGCCACCTGGTACGACCTGGAGGAATATAAGAAGTCGTTGGCCGACATGAACCGCGCGATCGAGCTGTCGCCGAAAATGGCCTTTGCCTACGTCAACCGCGGCCGTTGGTATATGAAGCACGGCGATTATCCGGAGGCCAAGGCCGACTACGACCGGGCGATCGAGCTGGCCCCGCGCGAGTGGTCGGCCTATAACGGGTTGGCACGCATTTATGCCACCGCCCCCGAATTTGAATTTCATCTGCGCGATGGGAAACAGGCCCTCGAAATGGCCAAGCGGGCCTGCGAGCTTTCTCACTGGGACGAATGGGTCTGCGTGGCATCGTTGGCCGCGGCTTACGCCGAATTGGGCGATTTTGCCTCGGCCGTCCAATGGCAGACCAAAGCCATGGCCATGTCGCAGCCCGCCAAGCTGCGCGACCAGAAGGACAACGAAAAGCGGCTTGAGCTTTACAAGTCGGGCAAGGCATATTACGAAGTGGTGGCGCCGCCTGCGGAAAGCCCGCCGGAGGCGGCCGACGATTTAAAATAGGTCTAACCGCGGGGCGTTGCCCGTCGGACGTTCTCAGCAAAACCCTGTGAGCTCGTCTCCGGCCACAGCATGTCGCACGCATGCGTTTTTTTAGGCATTGCCGGGCAAATAAATACTGCTTTGAGCGAATGGCTCGCCTCACCCTGGCCCGCTATGAGCGGCTGGGGTATCTTTGACCTTCGTTTTTTCGTTCGTCTGCAGAATCCGTGGGTAGTTGTTGGGTTTGGTCGATTCACCATTTATTTGCCCGGCTATGCCTAAAAACCGCAAGGTCGCATTGTTCGAGGGTGTCACGAGCGCACTTGCGTATGGCCGAGGGGAACGATGATCGTTAGCTGGGACTGGCTCCAACAATACGTCGATCTCGACATGCCCGTCGAAGAGCTGGAGCGGCGGCTGATGATGGCGGGCCTCAACCACGAGAGCACCCAACGCTCAGGCGACGACGTCGCCATCGACCTGGAAGTGACCAGCAACCGACCCGATTGCCTGGGGCATCTGGGCATCGCGCGCGAGATCGCGGTGCTTTGGAACAAGCCGCTCAAACTGCCGAACGCGGCTCCGGGAGAGGGCAAAAAGCCGGTGGCCAGCCTCGCGTCGGTGGTAATTGAATGCCCCGAGCTTTGCCGCCGTTATACGGCGCGTGCCATTCAAGGCGTCCAGGTGCGGCCCAGCCCGGCCTGGCTGACGCGCCGCCTGGCGACCGTGGGCATCACCGCCATCAATAATGTGGTCGATGTGACCAACTACGTGCTCATGGAATGCGGACAGCCGCTGCACGCCTTCGATCTGGCCAAGCTCGCCGAGCGGCGGATTGTGGTGCGCGAGGGGCGGCCAGGCGAGACGCTCGTGGCGATCGACCATAAAACGTATCCCGTGGGACCGGGCGTGTGCGTCATTGCCGACGCCCGGCAGCCGGTGGGCATCGGCGGCGTGATGGGTGGCGCGGGCAGCGAAGTGACCGAGTCCACCACAGACCTGCTCCTCGAAAGCGCCGAGTTCGCGCCGCTTTCAATTCGCACCACGGCGCGGCAGCTTAATCTACACAGTGATTCGTCGTACCGTTTCGAGCGTGGACTCGATCCGGCGGGCGTCGATTGGGCCAGCCGCCGCGCCTGCGAGCTGATCTTAGAGCTGGGCGGCGGCGAATTGGCCGCGGGCGTTATCGACGTCGGATGCCCGCCGCCCGAGCGCGCGCCGATCGTGCTGCGGTTAAGCCAGTTGCCGCGCGTCTTGGGCATTGAGATCCCCGCCGACGAGGTCCGCCGCATCCTGCGCGCCCTAGGCAATCGTGAGCAAAAGGCCGACGCCAAACAAATCGAGGTCGTGCCGCCGGGCTGGCGCCGCGATCTGACTCGCGAAATAGACCTGATCGAAGAAGTGGCCCGCATCCACGGCTACGACAAGATCGCCGAAGACGTGAGCGTGCCGATGTTCGCCTCGGCCCGCACGCGGCAAAACGTTGTTTTGGAGCGAGTGCGACGAGTGCTGACGGCCCTGGGTTACGACGAAGCGATGACGCTCAGCGCGGTCGAAGAATCCTGGTCGCAAGCCTTCAGTCCCTGGACCGACTCGCCGCCGCTGGTTTGCCCCACGCCCATTTTGCGCCGCGCCGATCGGCTGCGGCGCAGCCTGGTGCCGAGCTTGCTCGGAGCGCGGCGCACCAACGAGACGCTGGCCAATCCGGTGATCGAGCTGTTCGAGATTGCCCGCGTCTATCTGCCGCGGCCGGAGGGACTGCCCGAAGAAGACCTGATGCTGGGCCTGACCAGCGACGGCGACTATTTCAGTGTAAAGGGTGCCGTCGAGTCGCTCTTGGCAGCGCTCAAGATTTCGTGCGAGTTGGAAGTCGCCGATATGACGCATGACTTGTTAATGTCTGGCCGGGCCTGCGAGCTACGCCTGGCCGGCAGGCGCATGGGCGTGCTGGGCGAACTGAGCCCGGCGGGCAAAAAGCTGTTTGAGCTGCGCGGAGCGACCACGGTGGCCGAGCTGCGACTGGCGCCGCTCATCGAGTTGGCCGATCTGGCGCCGCGCTATGCCGAGCTGCCGACGACGCCGGCCATCAGTCGTGACATCAACCTGGAATTGGCAGAGCAAGTCCGCTGGGCGCAAATTGCGGGCGCGGTGCGCGCTGCGGCGGGCGAGGTGCTCGAACATCTGGAATTCAAAGACATCTATCGCAACGACGAGGTGCGCGCCCGCCGTGAAAAGCGACTATTGTTCAACGTCACCTTACGCGACCCGCGCGGCACGCTGACCAATGCGCAGGCCGACGCCGTTCGCGACGCCATCGTCGCCGCCTGCGGCGCTCAGTTTGGGGCGCGGCTGCAAAGTTGACGGAATGAATTCCGTTCTACAACTTGTGTTTGCCTGACGGCGGCACGATGGGTAAACTGACCCCCATGCCTGAAGCGTTCGACCCGTATCGAAAATGGCTGGGCATCCCGCCCAAAGATCAGCCGCCGAATCACTACCGGCTGCTGGCCATTGAAGTCTTCGAGGACGATCCCGACGTCATCGAAGCCGCCGCCGACGCGCGAATGGCGCACGTGCGAACCTATCAGACCGGGCAGAACTCGGCGGTCTCGCAACGAATCCTCAACGAGTTGTCGCAGGCCAAGCTCTGCCTGCTCGATCCGGCGCAGAAAAGTGCCTACGACGTTCAACTGCGGTCGCGGCAAACGGCTTCGGCGGATGCTGGCCGAGCGGCTGCGCCGGCTCCGGGCCGCATCGGCCAGG
>DATFDL010000766.1:0-3912 GCA_035252155.1 Pirellulales bacterium
TTTTGATAGATCTTTTCGAGTTCTTTGCGCGATTTGAAGGTGCCGTCGTCGTTGGCCGCCCAGGCCCAAGGCACGTTCGCCGCTCCGGGGATGTGGCCGGCCCGCAACGCCCCTTCTTGCGGATAACCCTCCATGTGAAACAGCTCGCCGGTGTATTCGCCGGGCGAGCGAACGTCGATCAACGGCTTGCCCGCCCGCTGGTGCTTGAGCACCTCGTCGCGGAAGGCCCGGATCGATTTGTCCTGGTCTTTGGCGGTGTACGTGGTCCGCGGATACTTAGGTTCAGGATCACGTGAGAGCTCGCGTCCGTCGAGTTCCCAGCGTTTCCGCCCGCCGTTCATGATCAGGCACTTTTCGTGTCCATGCAGGGTGAAGGCCCAAAAGGCATAGCAGGCCCACCAGTTGTTCTTGTCGCCGTAGAAGACCACGGTCGTGTCGTTCGAAATGCCCTTAGCCGCGCATAGCTCTTCGAACTTCTCCTTGCCGATATAGTCGCGAACGACCGAGTCTTGCAGGTCGGTCTGCCAGTCAATCTTGACGGCTTCGGGAATGTGCCCCTGGTGATAGAGCAGCACGTCTTCGTCCGATTCGACGACGCGCAGGTTCGGGTCTTTGCGGTGTTCGTCGACCCACTGGGTGGAAACCAGGAATTCCGGGTGAACGTAGTCTGCCATAGCGAGGTTGTTTTTACGCGAGTTTGCAGTTTTGGTCTGTTTGTCCGTGGGGCATTATAGCAACTTGCGGCGGCTCTGCATGTGGCTCGCCAGCGGTTTCTTTCCAGCCGATTGCAATGGCGGTAGAGTGGGGCACGTCTGTAGGGAACGCCCTCCGTGGCGTTCCGTGAGGGGCGAGTTGACGTCGACCCGCAATTCACGGAACGCCACGGAGGGCGTTCCCTACAGAGCCAAAAGAGACGCGCAAGCTCGTCCCACCCTACGGCTTATCCCGCGGCAGGGCTATGAATCGGATCCGGCCAATTCGCGGACCGCCTCGTCACGGCCGGGATAGATTTCCCAAATGGTGTCGAGCTTGCTGGCCCGCAGCACGTCGCCGCAAACCTGGTTGGCGTGGCACACGGCTAATCGCCCTTGGCGGTCGCGCAGCCGTTTCCAGGCCCGCACCAAAACTCCCAGAAACGTCGAGCCTACGAAGGGGGCACCCGCCAAATCGAGCAGCACCACGGGCGGATCGGCCCGGTCGACGGTCGAGAGCAGCAGCTTGCTAAACTGGTCGAGCTTGGCTTCTTCGAGCGAATCGTACGAAGTATCGAGTTCGACGATCGTCAAGCCCGGTTCTTTAACGATCTTGGTCATGGCGTTCCCCGCGTCGTTTGACCATCGTTACTTCGTTGCCGCGCTGGTTGTGCCGAACCTCGTCCATGAACGTGCGAATGAGCAATAGGCCGCGCCCCGAGAGCCGCTCGAGATTCGTGGCATCGGTCGGGTCGGGCACGATCGAGGGATCGAAGCCGGCGCCGCCGTCGCGCACCACAAACACCGCCTCGCGACGGCTCAGAGTAGCCTCGAACTCCGTCGTCCGGCTGCAATACGGCTGCTCGCGCCGGCGCTGATTGGCCTGCGCGTAATACGCAGCCTCGTCCGACTCGCGCAGGTCGTTGCTCAATTCCAGGTTGCCGTGATAGAGCGCGTTGAGCAACGCCTCTTCCAGCGCGACGCCAATGCGGATGCGGTCGGTCTCGTCGAACAGCTCCATCCGCGTGATGTGCTGCTGGACGTGGTCGACAGCGGCAGGCACCAGGCTGGGGTCGTTGTCGAGCACAAAAGTCCATTCGTTGCGGCTCACGCTGCCCAGCAAGCGCGCGTGATGCCGTTCGGCCCGAGCGGTGGCCAGCACCATCTCGGCGGTGGGCAACAGCTCGCGGGCCATCCGGGCTTTGGGCACGTAGCTGGCCGCGCCCAGCGACAGCGCCTGCACGGCGATCTCTTCGCTGCCCTGGGCCGTCATCAAGATCACCGGCACCAGTGGAAAGTTTTCGCGCACGCTGCGCACCAGTTCCAGCCCGCCCATCACCGGCATCTGCATGTCGGTGAGCACCAGGTCGGGCGGAGCCGCCTTGATCTGCTTGAGCGCCTCGGCGCCATCGGCGGCATAGGCGAAGCGCAGATGAGGGTTTTTCTCCAACAAGCCCTGGGCCAGCCGTCGATCGACCGGCGAATCGTCAACGATCAAAACCGTAGCCATGACATGCGCCCACGTTCGAGGAGTGTGGTTGGCTCGACGACCGCCTCAGCCGCCTATTGTAGACCAGCCGGGTGGCGAACTTCAATCGGCTTGTTTGACTTCGACTTCATACCATAGGGTCTTGTGCTCCGGCCCGATCAAAAGCACGGAAGTTCCATCGCGATCGGCGATTTTCAGCTCGTTCTGGCGGTGGCCTCGTTCGTCGAGCGCCCAGGCACGGAGGCGGTCGGCGGGCACCGGCAATGCGATTTCGGCGGCGACGCCTTCGACCAACGAGGGGGCATGCCCCCAGTCGGCCCCGACAGTCGTTTTCTCGACGTTCTTCCAGCCCATCGCGGTATTCTCAGCATAACCGCAGGCGGTAACGAGCACGCGGCCGCGCGATTGAACATCGGCGCCGTCGATCGCCGTCAGCAACAGCGTGGCCCAGGTCTGCCGCGTCGATCCAGCCAATATTGTGATGTCGCCTAGAGCCGTGCTCTGCCCCGCATCGAATTTGCCGATGAGCCCTTTTGATCGCGGCGTGTTGATCGTGACCAGACCATCGTGCCCGGTGGGGTGCCAAACGAACTCGGTCTGCCCATCGTCGGCGTGCTTGCCGCTGCGCTGCAGGCCCTCGCATGCCACGCCTACAGGTTGCCGTAGCGCCACGCGGCGATCGACGCCAAACTTGTCGGCGGTCAACGACGGGCCGGAGCGGCGGAGCTGATCGATCATTTCCGCAAAGGAAGGGGCTGCCATTTCGCTAACTGCGGGCGAATGAACATCGCCGCGCACGAACATCGCCACCGCGGCCGGCAGCGTGGCCATTTTGGTCGGGTGCTGATCGATGTCGAAAAAACCGGAGATACGGCGAGTATCCCAGTCGCCGCCGCGATGGCAGTAGGCGAAGGCGAAGACGCCGTCCCAGTCCTGCAGAGCGGCGTAGGCCGCGATTAATGGAAACGTCTCGGCGGCGTAGGTGTTCGGCGCGGCGTGGTTATACTCGGTGCAGATGAACGGCTTGCCGGCGACCCGCGACAACCCAAGCTGCGGCAAGGTGCCGCCCGTGGCGTCATCCGCCATGGGAACATTCTGCACCGCCCAGTTGTTCATGTCCCACTGCTTGCCGGGAAAGTGCGGGTGGTGCCAATAGGTGTGGGAATCGATGACGTCGAACTCGGCCTGAATGGGATAAGGACTCCAACCCATCTGCGTGCCGACCAAGAGGGCATGAGCTTTCAAGTCTCGTTTCAGAAACTTCGCCATGCCGCTCCAATACTCTTGCTCCATCTGCCACAGAAATCGCACCCAATCGCGTTGGGATTCGGCCGTGCGAGTGCTGAACTCGCGTTTGCGAAAGATCTCGACATGCCCGGCCTCCTCGCCAGGACGGAAACCGAATACTCCGCCTGGTCGGAGCGACACGTCGGCTAGCCAGATGGTCCCTATCTGGCCACCCAGGCCGCTAAAAACCACGCGACCTTGCTCTTCAGCCGCGCTGGGCACAAATGTGAATTGGGACGATTGCCACTCGGTGGTCACCTCGACGCCGCTGGTCCATAGCCCCTGCCAAGGCTCATGGGCTTGCGACGCCACGACCGACAAATGCCGCGGCGCATCGGCCTTGGCCCGAAAACGGATGGTATAGGGTTGATCTTTCTTCAGCGCCAGGCCCGCCTGGCCGAGCTGTACATGCCAATTCTCGCGGCCGGGCTTGCTGATCTGGAT
>DATFDL010000767.1:0-6837 GCA_035252155.1 Pirellulales bacterium
CAAAAAGAAGAGGAAGAAAAACCGTGCGTCCACTGCCCCGACGGATGCCTGGGCTGCTTTGGACCCGGCTGCTGCAATGTCGAGCTGGACGATCCATTCAAATTGGGCGACCAACTCCACTGCCTCAAGAAACACGACATCTTGGTGGCCGGCTGGATCGCGCAAAGCTATGTCTACAACCCGTACAACCCTTCCGATGGCTTCAACGGGCCGGTTACCTGGACCGATCGAGCGAATCAGTATCAGTTGAACGAGCTCTATTTGTATGGCGTCAAACCCACCGACACCAAAGGCAGCGGTTGGGATCTGGGCGGGCGCGTCGATCTGCTCTACGGCACCAGCTATCGCTGGGACACCGAGGCCGGTCTCGAAACGCACCTGAACTCCGGCAAGTTCTATGGCCTGGCCATTCCGCAGTTCTACGGCGAAGTGGCCTATAACGACCTCAAGGTCAAAATCGGCCACTTCATTTCGCCCGTGGGTTTCTACACGGTCGGTACGTATAACAACTTCTTCAACACGATTCCTTATACCTATCAATACGGCGAACCCTTCACGCACACCGGCTTTTTGGCCAACTATCAGGCGACCGACAAGCTCAACCTGGGGGCCGGTTTGATTCACGGCTGGGACGCCTTCGACAGCAGCTTCAACAAATGGGGCGGCTACCTGGGCACGGCCACTCTCAACGGCAACGCCGACGACTCGCTGGCCTTTGTGCAGGTCTATAGCCACGAGCCGACGCAGAACGCCGCGCGGCCGTTCACGCAGCGCTACTTCCAGACCTTGGTCTACACGCGTCCGCTCAAGAAGATCAGCGACAAGCTGACCTACGTGGCGCAGAGCGACTTTGGCGTGCAGGGCCAGGCCACGATGACGGGCAAGACGGCCCGTTGGTACGGCTTCAACCAATATCTCTATTGGAAGAAAAACGATCTGTGGAGCTGGGGCATCAACTTCGAGTGGTTCCGCGACGAAGAAGGCTTTCGCGTGACCGCGCCGGTGCCATCGCCTGGCAGCCCCAACGCCGTTGGTTGGCCGCGCGCCCCCGGTTTCGCGGGCAACTTTTACCAGATCACGTTTGGTCCGCGCTGGACGCCGCTGCCCAACCTGGTGGTGCGGCCCAATTTCCGGGCCGACTGGTATCACGGCCCCAACAACTCCGAGAATCTGCGGCCCTACGACGGCGGCAAGCGCAACCTTCAGCAGATTCTGGCGACCGACGTCATCGTCACGTTCTAGCCGGTGCTTACTCGGGGCGGCCGCCAGACAGGCTCGCGGAGTAACCGGTTGAGTCGGGCGTGTTCGTGGAGGGCTGCACGCCGGCCCGCCGCCGCAAGCGGTCGAGCCAGCCGGGCCGCGACGATTCGTTGAGAACCACGATCACAAAAGCCCAGGTCGCCGAAACCACCAATAGCACAACGGCCAAAGCCAGTTTGGCTCGCCAAAACAGCCGGTCGCGCAGTTGCTCGACCGGCTCGATCGCCGCCGCGTATCGCTCTTGCACGATGACGGCCCAGCCGGTGTCGCGGCTGGCTTCGGGGCGCACGTTGATCTCGACCGGCTCGATCGCCGCCAACCAGCGGCCGGCATATTCGCCGCCCACCGGGTCGCGATAGTCTTCGATCCAGGCCAGCTCGTTCGCCTGTTGCGCCTCGAGCGGGTCGGTGCGGCGCTCGAGCCGCAGGTTGCGCAAACGTGCGAGGTCGGAAAGCACGTCGCCGGTCAGATAGAGCCGCGAGACGGGCGTGACAGGATCGTCCAACAGCGGCTTGAGATCGGGATGCTCCAGAATGGCGCCGGCCCGGCCGGTGGCATCAGGGCGGCCGTCGATCAATACCGCCACCTGGTTGTTGCCCGACATTTCATCGGCTCGCAACTCAGCAAAATGCCCCAATGCGACCCCGTGCCCGACAACCCCGATCACCGTGCGGCCGCCGGCAGACTCGTCGTCACTCCAGATGGGCACCGACAAGACGACCGTGCGGAGATGAGTGGCCTCGCTGTCGAAGACGATCGAAAGGTACGGCGCGGTGATCGGCGATGGCGGTCGGTCGCCGCGCGGCAGGTCGTGCCCTTTGCCGTGAAAGTAATCGCGAAACGAATAATCAACGCCGATCGTGTCGCGCTGCATAGGGCTGCGAGCAAGCTGGATGCCCCGCGCATCGAGCACAAACCAACTGTCGGTCTGGCTGATGGGATTTTGGTGATCGATCTCCTCCAGTAGCGTTTGCATGGCGTCTTCGGCGGCGGCTTCGGGCGGACGCCGTCCGGCGTCGGCCACCAGGCGGCGAAAACGCGGTTCGGCCACGGCGTGCTCGAGAATCTGCCAGCGGCGGTCGATCTCGCGGGCCACGGTCTCGGCCACAAATTGCGCGGCGAAGCGGTCGCTTTCCAATGCCCGGCGCGTCAGCGCGTCGCTCGATTCGTGCAGCGCGGTTTCAAAGACATCCCAGCCGAAGACCGACATCACCAGCAGCAACAGTAACGGACCCACGGCACCCAGCACCAGCAGCGGCCGGCGGGCACGCCGCGTCCGCCGCGCCATGAGCGCATCGACCACCGTTTGCGGGTTCGCATAGCGCTTGTGCGGATCGACCGCCAGGCAGCGGCTGATGATATCGGCCAGCTCGCGATCGACACCTCGCACGCGCCGATGAGCGCGAGGCACGGGCGAACGCTCGATCCAGTCGCGATATTGCCCGAGTTGCTCGGCCAGGCCCGAGGCTTGTTGAATCCGTTCGATCGCCCGTTCGTCGCGGTAGGGCGGTCCGCCAGTGAGCATGGCGTACAGCAGGGCGCCCAGGGCATAGACATCCCAGCGGGCGTCGGGCATGGCCTGCAAATCGGCCTGCTCGGGCGCCATATAGAACAGCGTGCCCAACGACGGCGATTGCTCGTGCGAGAGCCGCGACTGCCCGAAATCGGCCAGCCGCGGGCGGCCGTCCTGGTCGAGCAGCACGTTGGCCGGCTTCAGGTCGCAGTGCAAAATGCCTTTGCCGTGGGCGTGCACCAGCCCGATCGCCACTTCGCGGAGCAGATCGACCGCTTCGGCCACCGGCAACGGTCCGGCGGCCAGGCGATCGGCCAGCGAGCCGCTTTCGAGATATTCCATGACGAAGTACGGAGGGTCGCTGTCCCAACCCACTTCGACCAACTGCACCACGTAACGGTCGGCGAAGAGCATCGCCAGCCGCTCGACCTCGCGCGAGAGCAGCGTCCAGTCGAGTCCGCCGCGATGCGCGTAGAACTTGATCGCCACGCGGCGGCCTGTGTTTTCGTCGACGGCCACCCACACCTGGCCGTAGGCCCCGGCGCCGAGAAACCGTTCGGACTTGTAGCCGGGCACTTCCAGCGGCGGACGCGAGGGCTGCATGCTCCGCTCTGAAGCACGTCGCAAATCGTCGTCCGACTGTCGCAGCGTGCGTTCGGGATGGCCTGGATCGTCGGGCATCGGCGAAAACGTAAAAACCGCTGGGGCGGCCATGCGCCTGGAAGGCGGAAATCGCTTGAATCGACCGGTTCAAACACCTACCCTAATGGTAGCAGCTTGAGGGGCCGCGGTCAGCGCGCGGGTGGCGAGGTTTGGGAGTGCGATTTACGACCATCATCCCCATTCGGCGAAACAAGGGACCCAAAGTCGGCGCGGCCGAATTGCAAGCGATTTACGACATGCTGACTGCGAAATTCGGAGGTATGACGCAAGAGGGCCAAACGCAGGGGCAATGGATCGACCTGAAAGATGGCAAGATTTATCGCGATCACGGGCGTAAAGTTACAGTCGTCTGCGATAACGAACGACTTGTAGAAGCCGAATCGATAGTTCGCAAGATTGGCAGGCAACTTGGCCAAAAAGCAATGTATTTCGAAGTGCGGGATTTTGATGGAGTGAGATTCCTGCGGATTAGAGATTAGATAGGAGGCCGAATTTGAAAAACAATGCCGTTTCGAAAAAAACTGTCGGCTCCAAACGTAAGCGCGGTATCGAAGCACGAGCGGGTGAATTGTTAGCGCATGCGAAGAATGCCGCCAGAACGACGACCGATTGGATGGAAGTCTTCAACTCTGTTTTCGCGCCTGGCGCGGTCTTCGCCAAGTTATTCCCGTCCGAGCAGGAACGTCTTGAGTTTATGCAGACGACGGCGCACCAAGAGCTTTATGAATTGCTTTGGAAACTTCAGGACCAATACGGTGATCGAGAGGCCACTCCACCTGAGCTTGCCAGCGGAGCTCTTTTAATCGAAGTGCCGCGCGCACTGCGAGCGGCCTTGAACGACGAGGCAAAAGAGCAGGGCGTCAGCTTGAATGTGTTGTGCGTGGCCAAACTGGCCATGAAGCTCGGTAAGCAGGCGCCTCGATCGCCAAGACGGCAAGCCAGTTAACCATGCGGTGATCTTTATCTATGGACGACGATCAGTGGCGACAAGTCGAACGTGAGGCCGCCGAAATCCAGGCGCACGCGCGGTGGTTGACCATCACGCCGCGGCGCGATGAAGGCGGGCGGGCGCGGGTCGAGGTCAAGCTGACCGGCGTGTTCGAGGCCGATCCCAACGATCTATCGGGCAGCATCGTTCGCGAGATTCACCGGCGGCTGCAAGAGTTCGAAGCCAATCTCGAATAGCCGCCAGCCACTTTGCCCAACGTATGTATGAGCGACGCGACCCCCAACGACGCGCCCTCCAATGACGAAGTCGAGCCTTACGTCGCGTATCGGCTCGATGGCGACAAGATGGATTTCGCGCTGCGGCCGCTGGCCGACGGCAAGCAAGCGCTGGCGTTGTTTCTCTCGCCCGAAGCGGCGCGAGATTTTCTCGATGGTGGTGTGTCGCCCATGGCGTGGCGCATCGTCCGGCCCGTCAAGCGCGATCTCCTGCGAATCTTAGAAGAGTGTTGGGAGGCCGGTATTTTGCACGCGGTGCTCGACACCAATCAGCCCGACAAGCCGATGCTCTTCGATATTTTCGACGTGCTCCAGGCCGAGCGAGAGTCGGGCGGCGACCGGGCTGACTGAGCACGATTCGTCGATTTAGGTCCGCGGCACGTAGATGCGGCTCTCATCCAAGTAATCGCCGTTGGCATGGGCCCCCCGCTCGATAACCCATTCGCGGAAGGCGGGCAAGCCGTTCGGTGTGCCGCCGGTCGCCGTTTCAGTGTCCTTCGAACCGCCGCCCGCTCGATCACGTCGGTCGAGCCACTCCCTGAACTTCACGAACGCCTCATGCGTTTTCTGCGCTTTTTCTGCGACGCTGGGAGGGTTGCCCGCCGCAATGCGGGCCTCAATTTTCAAGTGCTCGGCCAGCACGGTGTCGGCATGATTCAGCACGAACGCGCGCGGCCGAGACCTGTTCCGCCGTGAGATTGTTCACCCGGCAGATATAGGCCTCCGTGGCCGACGGGTCGAGAAAATACGGCAGTAGGTGAAAAACAGTGATTCGCGTGCCGGCAATTTCGGGGCCACGCCCCCGATCATGAATTAAACTCTCGTCCATTTCACCAAATCTCCAACTCCACGCAAACCCCGAAACGCAAGTGGGCTCCCGGCCCGCATATTCATTCTATGATAGCCGAATTGCTTAGGCCGCGCGAGGTCAGTCTTGAACATACCGCTCCGGCGGTTCCAACACGCTGTGCCCCGTTACTGGCGTTTAGCCCACCGCAACCACTAGAATGTCAGGAGGGCGAATCGTATCGTCGGCGCCGCGCAAGATCAGCGTTCTGCTGAGGCATACTTATGAAATCCATACGAACTTTGTCGCTGCTCGCGCTGGGTTTTCTCGCGGTGGCGTCCGGCCTCTTTGTCCGGCAGGAATTTCTGCGACGTGGCCAGACGCCGGCGGGACTCATTATTACCGCCGACGCCGCGCCACTTCCCCAGCCGGCTCCATCGCCCAAAGAAATCGCCCGGCCGCACTTGATATGGGCGCAGCGGGAAGCGGCCAACGCGCTCGACGAGCATTTGAAAGAGGTCGATCAGTTTTTCGCCGACAGCAGACAGCACACGCCCGAGTTTGCCCAGCGGGCCTTGGGCTGGGGCAGCAAGTGGCGTTTCGCGGCCGACCATGTCCCCTTCACCAAGGGCGGCCGGCACCAGGCTTTCATCCGCGCGCAATTCGAGGAGCACCTTTTCACGCCGACTCAGCTTGCCGAGCTCGTCGAGCAGGTGGTGGCCGGCTACCTGGCTCACCTCCGCAGCGTCGAAGGCGAGATGCTCGTAAGAGTGCGGGCGGACGTGGCAGATTTCCCCGAGGCGTATCCGATCGCTCGACTCGACGAGGCCGACTTTGAAGCGCAGTACGACGAAGCCGTAGCCCAAGCGCTCGCGGCGGCATCGAGTGGCATGCGCTTTGATGTTGGCACGCTGCTGGTGAGCGAAATCGCCGGCGAGGTGTTGGCGCAGGTGGCGATCCGGCTGGGCGTCTCGGCGGGCATTTTGACAGCCGGAGCCGGTTCGTCTTGGGCCACGTTCGGCGTCGGCCTCGTCGTCGGACTAATCGTCGATCAGATTGTTTCGTGGGTCTGGGATTGGTACGCCGATCCCATCGGAAGTTTGACCATGCAACTCAACGCCAAGCTCGACGGGATTCATCGCCTCCTCGTCGATGGCTCCGATGAGGTGCAAGGGCTGCGATCGCGGCTCAAGGCGTATGCTGAGAAGCGTGCCCGAGTTCGCGAGTCCGCTGTCCTGGCCGTGCTTGAAGCCAACGAGCGGACGAAAAACAACCTCCACCAAATCGGTTTTGAAAAAGAAAGCCGGCAATCCCGTTCGGGTCTGTAGCGAACGGACTCCGTGCCGTTCCGCGAACTACGATGCGGCCTCGCGCCGCCCCTCACGGAACG
>DATFDL010000768.1:0-21641 GCA_035252155.1 Pirellulales bacterium
TAATGCGCTGCTCGATGGCGTCGACTTCTTCATGGATGCCGGCGAGCAATTGGGTCACGCCCTGATCCGACGAACGGTTCAGGTATTCGAGGAACCTGGTGCGCTTTTCGGGCAAGGCTTCTTCGTTCAAAACGCGCAGCCGCTCCAGGTAAGCTGGAATATCGTCAATTTCCGAGCCGGTGTCCGTCAACGCGCCCGTGTCAAGCTGGCGAGCTTTTCCCATGAGACGCACCAGGTCCAACTCGATGGCCTTGACGGCGTCGACGTGCTTGCTGAGTTTGAGCTCGACATCCTCTGTCAGGCGGCGTTCCTCGACGTCCAATCGCTGCGCCGCGACGTCGGGCGAAACGGCCAAGTGCGACTTTCCAAGCGACATTTCTTCATCGGACAACCCGGCGCCGATCCGCTCGCCCGCCTTGTCGCGCTCTTGTTTCGCGTGATCTTGCCGCGATTCGAGCACCGCGATTTCGTTTTGTCGTTGGCTGATGTCCTCGCGCATCGATTCCAACGCGCGATGTTCTGCATCGTAGAGCACCTTTGCCTGGCTTGCGTCCGAATCCGGGTCGAGCAGCGCCGCGAGCCGCTCGTTCGATTGCGCCAACTCGGCCTCGGCGCCCGGCAGGTCAATTTCCGAAAACTCGAGCCGGGCAATTTCGTCGATGACCGTCAGCCGCTCGGCAAGAAGCGTCAACTCTTGGCGATGTTTCTGCGCCGCGGCGCCGCTTTGCTCAAGCGACTTCCGCACCGCTTCCAATTGACTCGTTAAGGTTTCAAGCTGGTCCTTGTTGTCGAAGCCGGTCATCCAGTCCTGATCGAGTCGACGTTGATCCTGCTTTTCAAACTTTCCGTGCCGCCCGGACGTCAACCCTTGAATGGTCAAAGCGTGCTCGGTGTTTTTCAAAGCATCGGGCGACGACACGCAGTGCAGGTCGCGCCCGGCCAAGAGGGCTTTCGCGGCGGCGGCCAAGGGGTGAGGCTTGAAGTTCAATTTGCGCAAATAGCCGTCGGCGAAGAATTCCGTGGAATCCCGGTCTTGCCGCGCACGGAACAAGCGCACATGGAGCTGGTTGTCACGATCGTTCACCCATCGCAAGGCCGCGTCGATCGAGTCGTCCGGCACGAGCACTCGGAGGCGTTCGGAACCGATCGCCCGCTCGATCGCCCCGCGCCACGCTGACTCGTCCGGCCTGACCTCCACCAGTTCCGCGAGAAACGGCAGGTCGCTTTCTCGCAGTGAAAGCTCCGCGGCCAACTCGGCGCGGAAATCCTGAAACCGCGGCGGGATGTTGGACCCCGGCCGCTCTTGGACTCTCCGCAGCGTCGCCTCAGTGTCCTGAAGCGAGATTTCCAACTCGCGCTGCCGCGAAAGCGCGGCCAACGTCGTTTCGTGTTGGCGATCATGAAGTTTTTGCGTCTCTTCACGGCGATCGCCTAGCAGCGCTTGGTTGCGACGGAGCGCCTCCGCGCTAAGTTCATCGCTCAATTCGAATGGCTTGAGCAGGTTCCGATAGTGTGCGGCGTGCTTCGACTTTTCTTGAACGCGCTCTCGTTGAACCGAGATGGTCTTTTCCAGCTCGCCGATTACGTCGCCCCCGAGCTCGAGATACCGTTGCCGCAGGGTATCGACGCGGGCCTCGCATGCCCTGGCTTTGTCACGCTCCCTCGCCATTTCCGTCTCGAGTCCTTCCCGGCTCGCGGAAAGCTGCGCCATCACTTCCGACCACTTCTCTCGACCGATGATCGCAAACCAGATGGGGACGATCCGTTTCAAGTTCCGGAATCGCTCGACTTTCTTCCGCGCATTCAGCAGTTTTCGATGCTCTTCGGCAATCGGAACGAGTGACTCGTGCTGCCTGCGCGCCGTTTCCAATTCGGCATGTATGGCCGCTAAATTGTCAAACTCGCCGGCCACTTCAAGTGCGCGCTCGAAGGCGGAACGGTCGTCTAACACCAGCTCGCGAAAGACCTCGTCGATGCTGTTAAGCTGCTTCAAGCCCGCCGCCCGATTCAGCAGCGTGAACGCGTTCTCGCCGACGTCGAAGAACTTGCGGACGCGCGCCAGGTACGCTTTTTTGCTGTCGAAGATTTGCAGATCGGCCGTTTCGCGGCCCATGCGCATCAGGTCGCGGATTCCATCGTCGTGCAGCAAGCGCAGCCAATGTTCCAGCGACTGGTCTTCCGCCAGTGAGAACAACCAGCGCCGCTTCAGGTCGTCAGGCGCATTGCTGGCGCCTTCCGTCCAAAGCAGGCCCCCAAGGCGAATGAGCTGTTCGCCGCCACGATAGGTGGCGCAGATGCCCGTCATCGTCTTACCGGGCCGCATCACCTCCTCGCGGCCGTTGGAGCCATCGCCGCCCAGGACGCCGCGAACATACGAAATCAACGTGCGATCACTCTCGTGCCCGCCGGTCGAGGCGAGATTGTACCGTGGCTGCGCCACGAGCAGGGTCATCAGCGCGTCGATCAACGTCGTCTTGCCGCTGCCGGTGGGCCCAATGATGGCCGTTCCCGCCGAGTCGAAGACGGCTCGGTGCAAGCCGCAAAACGGCCCCCAGTTGAACACCTCCAACTGCTCGAGCAGGTACGACACCTCTTTCGTTGCGAGGCCGTCGTCGACCGGCGCCAACTGCAACTGACGATCCAGCATTAGCCTACTCACGCGATGCGTCCAGCTTGTGGCGTTGATGCTTGAGCACCACGAGCAATGCCGCGAGCGAGTCCGGATTCGCCACATGGGCAATCAGCGGGCGAATGACCACTTCATTTCTTTTGTCGACCTCGGACACAATTCCATGAGTCTTCAGTTGGTCCAAGAGGCTCAACAAGCGGCTCTCGTTTTTGGCATCGCTGCCGGAATCTTCGGCATACGCCATAAACTGCGGCAACAGTTCATCGACTGCGATCGTTGCCGCGCTTTGCCCCACGCCTGACTCCTGCTCGTGCATCACAAACGCCTGGCGAAGCAGCGCGATCAACAACGACTGTTCGAGCGTTAGCCGCTGCCTGCGGACCAAGGGATGCGCCCAACCTTCGTCGCTGCCGGCGTACTGCGTGGCGGCTTGCGCAACGGCCAGGAATGCGACACCACGATGCGAGTCAAGGCGCAGCACGAGATCGAGCGGTTCCAGGGCGGCGGATACTTGGCGCTCGTGCGTCATGGCGCGGCGAAATAGATTCGAGCCGGGCGTCTCTTCGATATACCCGTGCTTGAGCAACTCTTGAGTGATCTGCTTGACGTCGGCCGAAGTTTGAACGGCGCTTTCCTCGGCGTCGGCTAGGGCACGTCTGTTCATGGACGGCTGAGCGACCCCGTTCACGGACGGCTGGGCGGCGCGGTCAAGGGCCGGTTCGAAAGCATCTTCGTCCTCCGTGACCATGCGGTCGAATACGTTCTTCATTCGAGGTCTCCCAGTTGCAGCTCCCTGACGGATTCGTAGTCCAATGCAAGGACCGGGACGTGAAAGCGCGTCCAACCGTCATTTTCGTCTCTCAGGCCGAACGATTCCGTTTGTCCGTCAACGGTGATACCGGCCTGGCGGGCCATCGCTAGCCAATAGGCCAGCGTCTCCAAGTCGTGCGTTGGAGGCAGCGCTATTGCAAGTTCGCCGAGTGAAAGCGGCTTTCCGGAGGCTTGGAGCTGAGCAACGGTCGCTTCAAAAAGTCGCGCCCGGTCCAACGCTTGCAATGCCTGCCGTAATTCTTGATCCATTGCCGCTGGATCGGCCTCGGAGACCGTCAAATCGAGCTCGCCATTGCCGAGTTCCTCGAACTGTTTCACGAGCAGTCTTTCGACCAGCGGCAGATTGCTGAGGGACATGGCCAGCGGCGGAAGCGGGGCGGGCCGCCGCCGCACTGCTTGGGACTGCCAATCGACTTCCAGCGCGGCTTGAAAGATGTCCTGCAAGATCGCCCCGACTCGCATGTGTTCATCGGCAAGTCCGGACTTGAGAAACCCTCGCACGTCGCGCTCGCTCTTGGCACGCGCTTGAATGACTCGTTCCGATTCCCCCACCAATCGCGATACGAGTTGCCGCAGATCGGCCTTCTGCTTCCGCTGGAGCGCTTTGTCGGTGTTGTTATTGGCTAGGATCGCACGGAGCCGCGACTTCATTTCGTCGATCTCCGTCGTCTTTACCAGTTGCGAGTAAAAGCCCTCGAACACCTGCCCTTCGCTCGTCTGGATGAGTGCCTCGTGGCCGCCAAGCAGCTCATCGACGATTTGACCGCGGTTCTGTTTCTCGCCGATAATCCGCTGCCGCAGCAGGCGGTCGGCTTCGCGGTACGAGTCTTCGACGCGGCGGAAATCGGCCTGCAAACTGATTGCCAGTTGATAGACCTCACGGATGCCCTCCTCGGCTTGCGGACCGTCGAGCACCTCGAACTCGCCCGATCGGACGGCGGCCAATTCCTTCTTGAGTGCGTCAATTCTCGCCGTGAGGGATTTTTCGCGTTCGGCCTGACTGCGATTCAATTGAGCTTCCAAGTTTTCGATGGCGCGTTGCACCGTCGCCAGTCGCGACGCGGTCGAGGTCATGGCGTTGTCTTGAATCAAATCGAGAAACTGCAACGATCGCTGCAAAGCATCGGTCGCAAGCACCTGGCCGTTTCGTTCAACGATCAGGCCGCGTTTGAGCCACAGCCGCAGTTCGCGCCGCGCAGCCAGCGGATGGTCATCGTCCAATTCATAATCACTGTCGTTGGCGTGGTCGGCAAACACCAGGGCCAATTGTTCGACCGCGTCCTCGAATTCGATTCCGTTGGGGTGGGCTTCCAGCAGCGTTTTCAAACTGGCCAACATCAACGGACCACGCGGCGAAGCCAGCAGCAGCCACGCGGGATGGTTGCGACGCATCGCTGCAAATCGTTGAATGAGTTCTCGCACTGTTGGATGGCGGCACGAGGAGCAAACGGATAAGGAATAAGTCGCGGCCGATTATAGCAGACGGCGTTGTCGCATTTGAACGGCGAAAAGACGCCGAGGGTTGGGAAGCTGGGCAACGGCGGATCCTCGTCGAAGAGCCGGGCTGACACCATATCCGAACCGGCGTAGAATGGCTTGAGAGGAATTACGTGACCCGCGCTGAGCCGCATCGACAAAGTAGTCCCGCGCGGATCGTCATCTTTCGACCCCGAGATACGTCATGCCAATACGCCAACCCCGCTATAGCAAGGAAGAAGCCCCAACAGAGAACCCATCGTACGAATTGTAGTCCGTGACGCCAGTGGTCAGGATCATGCCCACGATGCCATTGTGGATACAGGCTTTACAGGATGGCTTACATTGCCGCCGAGCCTAATCGCTTCGTTGAATTTGACGTGGCGCGAGTGGGGCGCGGCGCAAAGAGGCCGGCTGCGCCGACCACGTTCACCAAGCCGTTGCCTGGGGCGGCGTGCCACGGGCAAAATGGAAGTGGATAGTTGTCTGGCAAATGGAAGCCGCAACCTGATTGGGCGCAACCTTTTGCTCGTGAACCGACGCATTTTGCTTTCTCGCTCAAGATGCCGCGTCAATAAAATCCGTCGGCGGCCGAACACGTAAATGGATAAATAGATAGCGGGGCGCAGACTTGATGGAGACCACTCATGAACGCCTTCCTTAAAGTGAGCACTTGCATGATTGCCGGCGGGTGATCGACCGTTCCAGTTGCAGGAACCGCGACAAGATCGCCCGAAACGCGCGGTGGGCGGCTTGCTGGCTGCTGGGGTCAATCGTAGACTCGGCGCGGCCGATCGGCCGGAAGCCTCGCCAACCAAGCCGTATTCGCCAGCCCTGCTGCCGGGCCATCGTGTTCATCCGGTCGGCAACACGCAACGCCCAAAGGGCGCCATAGGCATCGCGGAAGTCGAGCCAAACGCGGTCGAGCGACGCCTTGTTTTCGCTCAGAACTTCGGCGCGTGTTGCCGGCGAAGCAGTCCGCCGCCTAGCTCGTTCCGCGGCCAGTAGGATGCCAACGGCCAGCAAGAACAGGCCCCAATCAGGGCGGTGCTCGAACGACCAAACTCTCAAGGGCAGGTAATCGGCCAGCAGGCAAACTTGCCCGGCGAAGACCAGAACTGCCGGGGCGGCATTCTTCGTCGGCGAATAATTGGTCAATTCCGCCAACAAGAGGATGGCCAGGAACCACCGCCAGGCGAGATGCGGCTCGGGCGGCGCTCCACGATCGATGACCATCGCTTTGAGGCTGTGCAGCGCGAGCAGCAGCAGCAGCGCCGCGACGATCCATTGCCAGGCCCGGTTCTGTGGTCGCTTCGCGCCGAGCAGCGCCACAAAGGGCGCCAACGTCGAAACCGCGGCTAAATACTCTATGTGTACCGCCCTTGCCGCGCCGCAAACATCGTCCACCGCCACAGCGCCCATGACCGCGACGATCGCCCCCAAGGCCCATGCACACGGCGCGACCAGCGTCGTTTGGCGCAAGCGGCGGCAAGCATGCCAGACGATCACCAGCGCGACCGATCCGCCGGCCAACGCCGCGCTGGGCAGCAGAATCGTCAATATCAGAACCATCGTTCCTCGCGGTTGAGCAAACGCAACATCAGCTTCATCGCACCGATCTTAGCCGCAACCATGTACGGACACGAGAGATGACGCTTGCCGAGATCCGTGGTCCGCGCCGCGCAAGTCAACGCGTGATGTAAAAATTCAACGATTGCGTTTGCTTTGCGGCCATTTGGAAGCAATGTTTCACTGGCGCAACAGCCACGAATGGAAACGATCACGAACGAAGGAGTTCAGCGATGAAACGGTTCAGTGCATTGCCCCTGGCCGCGGCCGTCGTAAGCGCGGCCTGTGCTTGCGGGCAAGCCGATGCAGCCGAAATGCTCAATCAGTTCGGCTCCGGCTTTGGCTACGGCGGCATGGGTTACGGCGTCGGAGCGCCCGGCTACGCCGGCGGAATGCTCTCAGCTTATCCGGGCTACGGCGGCTGGGGCGGTTATGGTTACGGCGGCTGGGGCGGTGGCTTCGGCGGCCGGCATCACGGCTGGCACCACGGCGGCTTCGGCGGATACGGCGGCTGCGGTGGCGGTCTTAACAGCAACTGGGACGGTTACTGCAATCAGTGCGGCGGTCCCTCTTGCGGACACGTCAAGGTTCGGCGACGCTGCCGTCCGCTGGGTTGCGGCGCTGGTCCCTATGTCGATCCCAATTGCTGTGGCGCGCCTGCTGACTGCTGTGCTCCCGCCCCGTGCGGTCACCACCGTTGCCGTTTGTTCCACCGTCACCGCCGGTTTGCCGCCTGCTGCGTCGACGCTTGCTGCGACGACTGCGGTATGGACGGTTCGGCCGGCTACGGTGCGGGCGACGATATTTCGATTCCCTCGTCGGGCAGCGAAGAATTGAATATGCCCACGCCCGCGGTCGACGACAAACCGATGCCGATGCCGCCGGACGCGTCGGGCACCTAGTCAGGGCTTCGAGCCTCACATCCTACGTAGGTCAGGCTTCCTAGCCTGACATCGTCAGCCTAATAAGGCTGACCTACTGGGCGGACATGGCGATCGCAAAGCGCGCCATGTCCGCCTGCTTTTATTCGCGGCCTCTGTCGAACGTGCCCCAGTCTGTTTATGATATAGCGTTTCTTTCGCGGAGCGAAAGGCGACAAACTGGCACAAGGCCAGAAGCTCAAACCAGCCCGGCGCAAGGCCGGGAGCTACCGGGCAAAACCGAACTCTGAACTTTTCATGCTGACATCGATTCTCCACCGGACGTTCGCGATCTGGCCGGCCCTGTTGCTGCTTGTCTCCTCGGCGTCGGCGGCGGAGCCGCGAATCAATGTGCTGTTTCTGGGCGACCAGGGCCACCATCGGCCGGCCGACAGGTTTCGGCAAATCGTGCCGGTGCTCGCTCGACGCGGCATCGACGTGGTCTATACCGAGAACCTCCACGACCTGAACGCCCAGAACCTGGCGTCCTACGATGCCCTGCTGCTCTACGCCAACATCGACCGCATCGAGCCAACCGAAGAAAAGGCGCTGCTCGATTATGTCGCCGCCGGGCACGGCTTCGTGCCGCTGCACTGCGCGTCGTATTGCTTCCGCAATTCGAAGCCGATCGTCGAGCTGATGGGCGCCCAGTTCTTGCGGCACGGGACGGGCGTCTTCCGCGATACGATCGCCCGGCCCGATCATCCGCTGATGCGCGATTTCGGCGGCTTTGAAAGCTGGGACGAAACCTATGTGCATCATTTGCACAACGAGCGCGACCGCACGGTGCTGGCCTATCGTGTCGATGATGAAGGCCGCGAGCCGTGGACCTGGGTCCGCACGCACGGCAAAGGGCGAGTCTTTTACACCGCCTGGGGACACGACGAACGCACCTGGGGCGCACCGGGCTTTCAAAATCTGCTCGTGCGTGGCATTCGCTGGGCGGTGGGCCGCGATCCCGCTGCCGCCGGACCGTATCCGCCGCTGGCGGCCATCGTGCCCGAAACTACGCCGAAGCGCGACGATGTGCTGCCGTTTGAATACGTCGAGGCCAAGGTGCCGTATTATCCAGCGGGCAAGCAGTGGGGTACGCAAGCCGAGCCGTTCACCACGATGCAAAAGCCGCTACCGCCCGACGAGTCGATCAAGCACCTGGTCACGCCGGTCGGCTTTGAAGTGCGACTCTTTGCCGCCGAACCTGACATCGTCAAGCCGATCACCATGAACTGGGACGAGCGCGGCCGGCTCTGGATCGCCGAGACGTATGATTATCCCAACGAATTGCAGCCGCCGGGCAAGGGACGCGACCGCATCAAAATCTGCGAAGACACCGATGGCGACGGCCGGGCCGACCGCTTTACCGTTTTTGCCGACAAGCTGAGCATTCCCACCAGCCTCGCGTTCGCCCGCGGCGGCGTGATCGTGCACCAGGCGCCCGACACGCTCTTTCTCAAGGACACCGACGGCGACGACGTGGCCGATGAGCGCACCGTGCTCTTCAGCGGCTGGGGCACGGGCGACACGCACGCCGGACCCAGCAACCTGCGGCACGGGCTCGACAATTGGATCTGGGGCATGGTCGGCTACAGCGGCTTTAATGGCGAGGTGGGCGGCGAGCGGCATCGTTTCGGGCAAGGCTTTTATCGGTTCAAGCCCGACGGCTCAAAACTCGAATTCCTGCGCTCGACCGACAACAACACCTGGGGCTTTGGACTGAGCGAAGAGGGCATCATCTTTGGCTCGACGGCTAATCGCAACCCCAGCGTTTATCTGCCGATCGCCAACCGCTATTACGAGGCGGTCCGAGGATGGTCGGCTGGCCGGCTGGGCGGCATCGCCGATACATATCTCTTTCATGCCATCACCGACAAGGTGCGGCAGGTCGATCAGCATGGCGGCTATACGGCCGCGGCCGGCCACGCGCTCTATACCGCCCGGTCGTATCCCAAAAGCTATTGGAACCGCACGGCCTTTGTGACCGACGGCACCGGGCACCTGGTCGGCACGTTCGCGCTGATGGCCGACGGCGGCGACTTTCATTCGAAAAATGCCTACAATCTGCTGGCCAGCGACGACGAGTGGACCGCGCCGATCATGGCCGAGGTCGGTCCCGACGGGCATGTCTGGGTGATCGACTGGTACAACTATATCGTGCAGCACAACCCCACGCCCGCCGGCTTCGAGACCGGCAAGGGCGGGGCCTACGTCACCGACCTGCGCGACAAGCGGCACGGACGCATCTACCGCGTAGTCTACAAATCTGCTCCGCCACACGAGCCGCTCTCGTTGGCCGACCCGGCGTCGCCACCGTTGGTCGAGATGTTGCGGCACGAAAACATGTTCTGGCGGCTGCACGCCCAGCGGCTGCTGGTCGAGCGCGGCGATCGCGACGTCGTGCCGCTGCTGATCGAGTTGGTCCAAAATCCGGATGTCGATGAGCTAGGCCTGAATACCGCGGCGATTCATGCCCTTTGGACGCTGCACGGCTTAGGCGCGCTCGAAGAAACCGGCTCGGCGGCGGTGGCCGCCGCGTTCGGCGCTCTCAAACACCCGTCGCCGGGCGTGCGCCGCAACGCGGTCGCAGTCTTGCCGCCCTCCAGCGAATCGGTCGCCGCCATTCTCGGGGCCTCGCTCTTGACCGACGACGACGCCCAGGTGCGCCTGGCCGCGCTGTTGGCTTTGGCTGAGATGCCCGCCAACGACGAGGCCGGCAAAGCCATCGCGGCGATGCTCTCACAGCCGCAAAACATGTTCGATGCCTGGCTGCCCGACGCGACGACCGCCGCCGCTGCAGCCCATCATCATGGTTTTCTGACGACCGTTCTTTCTCTTCCCGCTGGTGGCTGGGGCAGAGCCTTGGCGATGCCCCGGCGAACGCCCGCTGAGCCTTCGCGAGAGAGCCGGGGTGATCGCCCACTCTCTCGGCCTCAGGGAGAGGGCCGGGGTGAGGGAACATTTTCCGCGGTTCCGCGCAATCTCTCGACCATCTCGACCGTCGCCGAGCATTACGCTCGTATCGGGCAGGCCGATTCACTCGACGCGCTCGTCTCATCCCTTGCCGGCGCCGATCCGCAAATCGCCGAAACCATCATCGCCGGGCTCGCCAAAGGCTGGCCGAAAAGCCAGCCGGTCGCTCTCAGCGATCGCTCCGAAGAATCACTCCAAAAACTTTTGCCGCGGTTGTCGTCGGGCGGGCAGGGGCAGCTTGTCAAGCTCGCCGCGGCTTGGGGCAGCCAGGGCTTGGCGGAATACGCCGACAAAATTGCCGAATCGCTGCTTGAAACCATCGGCGACGAGCAACAGGCCGACGAGCCTCGCCTGGCCGCCGCTCGGCAACTAGTCGATTTCCGTGGCAGCCAGCCCGAGATTGTCGATGAACTTTCGGAAGTAATTGTCTCTCCGCGGACCTCGCCGGAATTGGCGGCGGGGCTGATCGACGCCTTGGCGGCCAGCGAGGCGGCCGAAGTCGGCCCGGCGCTGATCGAAAAATTCGCCGTGCTCACGCCGGCGGCCAAGTCGGCCGCGGTCCGCGTGCTACTGGGCCGCCCCGCCCTCACCCGTGCGTTTCTCGACGGTATTGCCCAGCATAAACTGCAGCTTGCCGACCTGACGCTCGATCAAAAGCAGGCTCTGGCCAACCACCCGAATCGCCGCATCGCCGCCCGGGCCAAAGAACTGCTGGCCGGCGACTCGGGTCTGCCCAGCCCCGATCGTCAAAAAGTACTGGAAGAGCTTCTGCCGCTGACCAAGCAGACCGGCGACGCCGCGTTCGGCAAAGAAGTCTTCAAAAAGCAATGTGCCAAATGCCATACGCACAGCGGCGAGGGCGCCAAGGTCGGTCCCGATCTGACCGGCATGGCCGTGCACCCCAAGGCCGAGCTACTCACGCACATTCTCGACCCCAGCCGCAATGTAGAGGGTAATTATCGCGTCTACACCGTGGTCACCGACGACGGCCGCGTGCTCAACGGGCTGCTAGCCGCCGAGACCAAAACTTCGATCGAGCTGATCGACGCCGAGGCCAAGCGGCATGCGGTGCTTCGCGAGAACATCGACGAGCTGGCGGCCTCGACTAAATCGCTCATGCCCGAAGGTTTTGAGAAGCAGGTTCCGCCTGAAGATATTGTGAATCTGCTGGAGTTTTTGACGCAGCGCGGCAAGTATCTGCCGCTCGACCTGCACAAGGCGGCGACGATTGTCAGCACGCGGGGCATGTTTTACAGCGAAGAGGCGGGGGCCGAGCGGCTGATTTTCTCCGATTGGTCGCCCAAAACCTTCGAGGGCGTGCCCTTTACGCTCATCGACCCGCGCGGCGACCGCGTGCCCAACGCCATCATGCTTTACGGCCCCACAGGCAAATTCCCGCCCACGATGCCCAAATCAGTCGAGCTGACCTGCAACGCGCCGGCCAAGGCGATTCATTTTCTCAGCGGCGTCAGCGGCTGGGGCGCGCAGGGCGAGCTGCAAGACGGCTCGGTCTCGATGATCGTGCGATTGCACTATGCCGGCGGCCAGACCGAAGACCATCCCTTGCGCAACGGCGAGTATTTTGCCGACTACATCGGGCGCTTTGACGTGCCCAAATCGAAGCTCGCTTTCATGCTGCGCAGTCAGCAACTGCGCTACTTTGCGATCGAGCCCGAGCGGTCCGAGCCGATCGCCCGCATCGAGCTCGTCAAAGGCCCCGACCGCACCGCGCCGGTCGTGATGGCGGTGACGGTGGAGGGAAGGTGAGTTCGGAATGAACAGTGATGACCCGTCTTTGGACATTCCAAAACAAGGCTGTTCTCTCGCTGATGAGTGCGAATGGACGGCACGTCCCCTCGTGGGAGTTTGCGCCGGAGAATTTCCGCCCCGCCTATCACTGGATGACCGAGCGGCTGGCTGAACTCGCAAGTGCAGCGATTGATGCCCCGCCAGTGTGGTGTTGGCATTCGTGCCGGAGCATGGGCATGGCACCGACAGTTGAGACGGCTCGGCTCCTCCTCAGCGACGATGACATTGAGCGCGGCATGATCGTCATCGAATTGGAGGTCCCGCCGGCGTCCATGCTGATCTCGTCATATCGCGATTGGAACGAATTCCTCGATCAAACAATCGAGCACCGATCGGCACCTACTGAGCGTAAATGGCACTCAATGTTCAATGTCCCGCCGATGAAGTATCGTGGCGATGACATTCAGGCGGTTACTCCACATATTGATCGCGAATGGGTCGTAGCGTGGTGGCCCCTCATTGTAACAGGACGCGACAGTTGTGAGGCAATTTGATCGCGATGGCAATCAGCGGTTGGCCCGTTTTTTCGGGCACGCCGGGGCATCGCTGAGGCTCTGTCCCAGCCACCGGCCGCGGAGCGAATCATCACTCTCTAGGTCATCCACGTTGAAGGGTGACGGCCTGGAAGGCCATCCTACGTGGCGAATTCGCGCTGCGGTTAATGTTTCGTGCGGCTTGCGGTCAATTCATGGCGGGCGGCATGCACCCCCTCGACGACGGCCCGTGCCCGCCTAGAATAAGGCCACAGATGTCCGGTACTTTCAGCCATTTTGACGAGCATGGCGCCAGCCGCATGGTGGATGTTGGCGGCAAGGAAACGACCACACGAGCCGCGCGGGCCAGCGGCCGAGTGCGCATGGCCGCCGCCACGCTGGCCAAGATTCGCAACCGCGAGCTGGCCAAGGGCGACGTGCTGGAGGTCGCCCGGCTGGCCGGCATCATGGCCGCCAAGCAAACGCCACAGCTTATTCCGCTCTGTCACGCGCTGCCGCTGGAGGCTGTGGCCGTCGCCTTCTCGTTTCCGGACGACTCGACCGTGGCGATCGAAGCCACCGTGCGCGTGACCGCCCGAACGGGAGTCGAGATGGAAGCCCTTGCCGCCGTGAGCGTCGCCGCCCTGACCATCTACGATATGTGCAAGTCGATCGATCGGGCGATGGTCATCGAGGGCATCAGGCTCGAAGAAAAGTCGGGCGGACGCAGCGGCCACTATCTCCGGGAAACTCAACAGGACGCAACATGAGCCAGGTCGTTCAATCCGTCGCGCCGGTGCCTCAGCGGCTGGGCGCGCTCTACGAGCCGGTCCGCGGCGAACTGGCGCAAGTCGAAGAGATCTTGCGGCAAGAGTTGCGCAGCGAGTTTCCGGCCATCGACGAGCTTGTCAAGCACGGCTTTCGGCTGGGCGGCAAACGGCTGCGGCCGGCGCTACTGCTGCTGTCGGCCAAGGCGGCCGGCGGTGTGACGCGCGAACACCTGGTGCTGGCGGCCGTGGTCGAGATGATTCACACGGCCACGCTGGTGCACGACGACGTGCTCGATGGCGCCGTGGTGCGGCGGCACCTGGAGACCGTCAACGCCCGTTGGAACAACCAATCGAGCGTTCTCTTGGGCGATTTTTTGTTCACGCATTCGTTTTATCTGGCGGCCACCGTCGGCAGCACGTTCGCCTGTCAGACCATCGGCCGGGCCACGAACGTCGTCTGCGAGGGCGAGCTGCGGCAGGTGGCCAACCGCGGCAACCTGGCGCTGACCGAGGCCGAATACCTGAGCATGATCGAAGCCAAGACGGCCGAGCTTTGCGCCTGCTGCTGCCGGTTGGGGGCGCACTACGCAAAGGCCAACGCCGCGACGGTCGACGCCCTGGAACGCTATGGCCGATACCTGGGCGTCGCGTTTCAGATCGTCGATGACCTGCTCGACCTGGTGGGCGACGAGCACGTGGCCGGCAAATCGCTTGGCACCGATCTGGAGCAGCAGAAGCTGACCTTGCCGCTGATTCGGCTATTGAGCCAATTGAACGAGACCGACCGCCGCCGCGTGCGCGGCATTCTCACGCGGCCGGGAGATCGCGGCTACGATGCCCTGCGGCCGTGGCTCGAGGCCAGCGACGCCTTGACTTACGCGCGCAGTGCCGCGCGCGATTACGCCAAGCGGGCGGCGGCGCAGTTACGGTTGCTGCCGGCTGGACCGGAACGCTCGGTATTGCGCCGGTTGGCCCGGTTCGTGGTCGAGCGACGGCAATAGAGGGTTCAGGGTTCAGGGTTCAGGGTTCAGCATTTTTATGAACGCGGATGAGCGCGCGCCGTGCTGAATGGAATGTGAGCGGAAAGCGATTCGGGGTTCACATTTTTGCGCAGGGATGGTTCGTTGGCTCGAAACTGCGGGAGGACTTCTTCCTGTGCGGCCGGCGCTGACCCGAACGACCCGGAAGGGGGAATGCTGAACCCTGAACCCTCAGGCGAACCCTGAACCCAACTACCCTTTGCGCCTGCGCGTCTCCGCCAGAATCGGCTCGAGCTCTTCCACGAAGTCGCGCACGTCTTTGAACTCGCGATAGACACTGGCAAACCGCACAAAGGCCACCTGGTCGACTTTGCGCAAGAGCTTCATCACCAGCTCACCCAGGTAGTGGCTGTCGACCTCGGCGTCGAAGTTGGCGCGGACCTCGCCTTCGATTTCGGCCACGATGGCCTCGATCTGTTCATCGCTCACCGGCCGCTTCCAGCAGGCCCGTTCGAGCCCGCGCTTGATCTTCTCGCGCTCGAAAGGCACGCGGGCGTTGTCTTTTTTGATCACCTTGATCGACGGCTCTTCGACGCGCTCGTAGGTAGTGAATCGCCGCTTGCACGAAACGCATTCGCGCCGCCGGCGAATCGAGCCGTCTTGGCTCGCCCGCGAGTCGGTCACCCGGTCGTTATCGACGCGGCAATAGGGGCACTGCATGACTCTGTCACTTCATTTTGCATTTTGACTTTTGCATTTTTCATTTTGACTTTCCCGTCGCGCTCGGCAACGCGCTGCAGGGTTGAGCAGCCGCGACGAGAAGTCAAAGTGCAAAATGCAAAAGTCAAAACCGGGAAATCCGCCAGTGCCTCCAGCCCCCTGGGTTACGCGCTCGCCACATCCCCGGCGGTAGGCGTTCCACCGACTGGCCCCAGATCGCTCAAGGCGGGCGGCTCGGCGGTCTCTTCCGGTTCGGCTTCGTCGCTAGACGCGGCTGAGTCGCCGAACGCCGCGCCGTCCGAAGCGGCCGCGAGGGCTTCTTTTGGCAACGGGCCCAGCGTCCAGTCGCGCCGCTGCCGCGAACTGGGAATGTTCATCGCTTTGCGATACTTGGTTACCGTGCGACGGGCCACGGTCAGGCCATGCTTGGCGAGCTCGCCCACCAGCTCATCGTCGCTGAAAGGGTTTTGCTTGTTTTCGTGGTCGATGATTTCGTGCAGCTTGAGGCGTACGGTGTCCCAGGCCACTTCGTCGCCGCTGGCGCTCACCGTGCCACCGCCGAAGAATCGCTTGAGCGGAAAAATGCCGCGCGGCGTCTGGATCCATTTGTCGTCAACCGCCCGGCTGACGGTCGTCACGTGGACCCCCACCTTATCGGCGATCTGCTGCATTTTGAGCGGCTCGATGTGCTCCGGCCCACGGCTCAAAAACTCGGTCTGATGATCGACAATGGCCTGGGCCACCCGAGTGAGCGTGTTGCGGCGCTGCTCGATCGAGTCGATCAGCCACTGGGCCGAATTGATCTTTCGCTTGATCCATTCCTTGTCGATTTCGGTCGCTTTGCCCTGCTGCAGCAGCTTGCGGTAGAACGGGCTGATGAACAACGTCGGCGTGCGGCCGTCTTCGAGCACCACCTTGTATTTGCCGTCGTCGGTCACTTCCAAAAAGATGTCGGGCGTGACGGTCGGCGCATGAACGTCGCTGAAGATCGAGCCCGGCTTCGGGTTCAGCTTGCGCAGCTCGGCCAGTGTTTCTTGAATCAGCTCCATCGAGTAGCCGGTGCGGCGCTCGATCACCGGCAGCCGGTTGTGCTCCAGGTCTTCCAGGTGGCTGGAAATGAGGGTGCGCAACTGCTCGTAACAGTGCATGCCGGGCATAAGTTGCAGCAGCAGGCACTCGCGCAGGTCGTGGGCCGCGATGCCCGGTGGGTCGAGCTTCTGCAGCACCGCCAAGGCCCGCTTGGCTGTTTCCAGCTCTGCGGGGCCCGCGCTGGCGTCGATCAGGTCTTCCAGCCGACCGGGCAGATAACCGTTCGAGTCGAGGCTGTAGATCAGCCGTTCGGCCATCGCGCGGGTGGCCTCGTCGAGATCGAACCAGCCGAGCTGATCGCGCAGGTAGTCTTGCAGCGACTGCGGGCGGGCCACCATGTTGGCCATGGCGTCGTGCTTGCGGTCGCCCTCTTCGGCCAGCCGCGTGCTCGAAGGCCGCGGCCGCTCATCGAACGTGTCGGGCCACTCTTCGTCCAGATTCAGGAGCCGCTCGAAATCGTCTTCGTTATTTTTCTTTTCATCGACGACCAGCTCCTTCTCTTCCGAAGTGGGAGCGTCGGGGTTTTCTTGTTCGACCGGCTCTTCAGGCAGATCGGGGTCGCTCTCGGCCCGCTCGAGGCAGGGGTTTTCTTGAATTTCTTGCTCAATGCGTTCTTCCAGCGCCATGATCGGCAACTGCAGGATCTCCATCGACTGAATCATCCTCGGCGCCAGCTTCTGCTGCTGCTGGAGCTTCATTTCCTGGCCGAATGACAATCGCATATCAGAACTTCTGCCTTCCGGTTAATGCATCCGCTAAAATTTCCTTGTTCGCAAACTCCAACACGCTGCCCGTGGTGATGCCCCGCGCCAACCGCGTGACTTCCAGCGGAGCGTCTTGCAGTTGATTGGCGATGTAGAGCGCCGTGCCATCGCCCTCCAGCGTAGGATTGGTGCCCATAATCAACTCGCGGAACGATCCGCGGCGGACCCTCTCAACAAGCTGGGCGATCGTCAGTTGATCGGGCCCGATGCCTTCCAACGGGGCGATGCGGCCCAGCAAGACGTGATAGACCCCGCGAAAGGTGCCGGCCTGCTCCAAAGCCATCAGGTCGCGCGGCTGCTCGACCACGCAGAGCACCGACGTGTCGCGCTTGGGGTCGCGGCAGATCGCGCACTCGTCGCCTTCCGCCAGATTGAAGCACGTGCGGCAGTACCGCACGTTCTCTTTCACGTCGCGGATGGCGTCGGCCAACGCCAGGGCCTCGCTTTTGTGCACTCGTAGCACGTGGTACGCCAGCCGCTCGGCCGACTTCTTGCCGATGCCCGGCAGCTTGGCAAATTCGTCCACCAACCGGGTGACCGATTCAGTCAGTACCGTCATGCTTCATCTTGCCGAGATTGGCCAGGGCTTCTTCGACACCGGGCAGTCCGATGCCTCCGGCCAGACTTCGCATGGCGTCGGAGTGCAGTTGTTTGGCTTTGCTAATGGCTTGATTGGCCGCCGCGCACACCAGATCTTCCAGCAGCTCGCGGTCGCCGCCCGCCAGCAGGCTGGGGTCGATTTTGCAACTGAGCACTTCTTCCAGCCCGTTCACCTCGAGCTCGACCAGCCCACCGCCCGACACTCCGGTGGCGCGCTTCGAGCGCAGTTCGTCGGCGACGCCGGCCAGCCGCCCTTCGATCTGCTTGGCCTGCTTGATTAACGAGCTGAGATTTCCCAACGTTGCAAACATGATCGCTTGGTTTCCTGGGGGTTAAGACCTGACTGCTTCGGCCTCTTCGACTCGAACCGGGTAGGCGCCGAACAACTCCGCCGCGCGCCGCACCAGCGGATGCTCGGACTTCTCAGCGAGCCGCTGTTGAGGCGTGACCAGACGCTTCGGCGGCTCGACGGCGTTCTCCGGAGCGTCGCGAACCAAAACAAACTCGACCCGCATGGCGGCGCCCATCGCCTGCGATACGGCACGCTCGAGCTTGGCGTGGTTCTCGGGGCGCTCGCAAAACGCCTTGCACGAAGTATACCGCTCTCGGAAGCGAACGACTAGCCTGTTAGGCGCAGAAATTGCTACGCCCTCGCTCGACCGGGCCATTTCGGCTAACAGATCGCCAAGCTCCGCAAGCACTTGCGGCCAGACCGCCGTGAGGCTGGCTTCATCGAGCTCGCGCCCGATCGGCCGCTCGACAGTTTGCGGTGGTGGCGCCTCAGTTGGCTCCGCGAGACTTACCGACTTTTTTTTTACATCTTCGGATTGCGGAGCAGAGGGCGACCGCTCTCCCACTCTCGCCTGCTCCCCTGCTCCCACTCGCGTGTTTCCGCCGGACTGCGACGCGGCAGCCTGACGGGATCGGTTGGGCGCCGAGGCCGCGCCCTCTTTCAACTGTCCGATCAAACTGCTGATCGACTCCAAGTTTTCCAATCGGCAGATCCGCACCAGTGCAAGCTCGGCCAGAATGCGGCCGTGGCTGCTGTAGCGCAAGCGGGCGAGTGTATGATCGAGGATCTGCATCACGGCCAGCACGGTTTCTAATCCGAGTTGCTTGCCGGCCGCCGCTACCGCCGGCTGATCGGCGGGCGAGCTGTAGAGCATCAGTTCGGCGGGGCCGCCAGCGGCGGCAATCATCACGTCGCGAAAATATCCCAGCAGTTGATCGAGCAAGGGACCGACATCGACGCCCTCAAACAGCGCGCGGTCGAGATCGGCCAGGGCTGCCGGAACGTCGCGCTCGATCAGATGTCCGGCCAGTTCGATCAGCCGCCGGTCGCCGGCCGTGCCCAGCATGCGATGCACATCGTCGAGCGTGAGTTTTTGCCCGCCGAAGGCCAGCAGTTGTTCGAGCAGCGACTGGCTGTCTCGCATCGACCCGGCGGCACGTCGCGCGATGGCTTCGAGCGCCGCCGGTTCGGCTTCGACCGCTTCGGCGGTGACGATTTGTTGCAACCGTTCGGCGATCGAGCGCGTCTGAATGCCGGCGAAATCGAACCGCTGGCAGCGCGAGAGGATGGTGATTGGAATCTTTTCCGGCTCGGTCGTGCAAAAGATAAACTTGACGTGTTCGGGCGGCTCTTCCAACGTCTTGAGCAAGGCGTTGAAGGCCTCCTTGGTGAGCATGTGGACTTCGTCGATGATGTAGATCTTGAACCGCGAACGGCTGGGACGCACGTTGACGTTTTGCCGCAGCGAGCGCATCTCGTCGATGCCGCGGTTGCTGGCGCCGTCGATTTCCAACACGTCGACGTCGTCGCCCGAGCTGATGGCCTGGCACAGATCGCACTGATTGCAGGGCGTCGAGGTGGGGCCGTGGACGCAGTTGAGCGCCTTGGCCAGAATTCGGGCGGCCGACGTTTTGCCGACGCCGCGCGCGCCGGTGAATAAATAGGCATGCCCGACGCGCTGCGAAGCGATGGCCCCGGCCAGCGCCTGCGCCACGTGCTGCTGGCCCACCAGTTCTTCAAATGTTTGCGGGCGATACCGCCGGGCGACGACGACATATTCGCCCGGTCGGTCGGAGGTCAACGGCGGAGCGGTAGACATGGCAGTCGCTGGTGGTCTGTTGTTCGTGGCTGGGGCAAAGACAGGGTTGCGTGGCCGCTTTCGGATGCGAATAAATCAGGCGTTGGGTGCGGGATTGGTTCCGCTCCGCCACCATCCGGGCTTGCCCCGGTGGAGCGCTGATTGACCGCTAGAACCGCAGGCAGCCTGCCCCTTCTGGTCTTGTTTCCGCGTGGCGTCCGCCGCCGTAGGCGGCGGACGCCACGCCGAAGCGGTCATTCGCGGGGACTGCGTCTAGCGGTCAATCATCGCTCGACGGAGGCAAGCTCCGTCGTGGCGGAACAAAGACAGAATTAAGCGTCCTCCCTTTACACCCACAAATTGTGCGCAGCCAGGCAGAGCCTTGTCGATACCCCGGCTGCTTCTTGCCAAATGATACCAAGGGGTGAGCCAATCGGGCAGAGCCTCGTTCGTCGCCATTCGCTCATCCGACAGAACCGAGTGCGGCTGCGCACTGGTGGACTGCTCCTGGGGCTTGCATCGGCTATAATGGCGGCGATACCTAGATATTCGGGGAGTACCTGTCGCTCGTGGCCGCATACCGTCATTCTGGCGCCTGGGATCCGAAATGACATCGGCAAAACCGGTCCCGAAGTGCGCGCGGTTGCAAGCGCTTTGGCATTACCGCCCACGAGTTTTGACGCTGCTTGTACTGGCAATCGTGGCGGTCCCGCTCACACTGGCCAACTTCACCGCGGACATCCAAAGGCAAGAGCAGCCGTGCATTTACAAAGGAATGTATGGCTGGCCTTTGCGGTGGCATTGGCACGACTTCTTCGCAGGCCCGGGGCCGACCGGCATCTTCGGATGGGGCTATAGCTGCCCGCGGCTGGCTGGGAATGTGCTCCTCTGGTTTGCCATGCTGGCAGCGCCGGCGGGCGTGTGCGAGTGGCTGCTGCGCCTCTATCGGCCGGGCTTGCGATGGCGCTTGCGGACGATGCTCGGCTTCGTCGCGATCGTCGCCGCGCTGTGCGGCCTGATCGCCGACGCGCGCAACCGAGCGGATCTGCAAGATCCGATCATCACTCCGCTCGAAAAGGACTATCAAACTGTCTACGTCGAACGCGCAGGGCCGAAATGGCTCGAGTTCGTCATGCCCGACCGTTATCGACGGCGCCTCGTCGGAATTAAGATGCAAATGCACGATGGGGCGACGCTCGACGAAGAGCAGATCAAGCACCTCACCCGGCTTCCGCGATTGCAACACCTGCAGATCAACGTAGAACATCGGACCCACGGAATGGCGGTCGCGTTACCCGAAATGCGACGGTTGCGTTCGCTGCGTATCGACGAATACGGTTCGCTCGACGAAGACGAACGGATTTCGCATGAGTTTCTGGCCGCGATTGGCACATTAACAGAGCTTGAACGGCTTAGCCTTGAAGACGTGACGGTCACCCGGCAAAGCTTGGCACACTTGTCTGGCCTGACAAAACTACAGTCTCTTTGGCTGCAAGGTTTCAACGAAGACGAAGACCTGTTCGCATACTTGCCGCCATTGCCACGCCTGGAATCCATCGACTTTGGGCATGCCCAGTTGAGCAGCCGAGCTCTGCAGGGCCTTTCTGCATTCCCGCGATTAAAGGCGCTTAATTTAAGCGACGCGGAACTTTCCCGCGATGCGGATTTGATGGAATTGGCGTCATTGGCGTCTTTGGAAGTGTTGGCGATCGACGCTGATATGCTATCGACTGGGGGAACTCAGGCATTCGGCGCGCTCAAGCAGCTTAAGAAGCTCCACGTTGGCGATCAGTTCTGGTCCGATGACGAGGGGCTGATCACGATTGCCCTCGATCGCGGCAAAGTCGCCGTCTTCGAGCCGAAAGCCGAAGCCGCCCAGCATGCCTTGCAAGCCTTGCGGCGGGCCAATCCATCAATCACGATTGATTCAGATACTTTGTTTATGTTATCAAAC
>DATFDL010000769.1:0-19116 GCA_035252155.1 Pirellulales bacterium
CCGCGGCCAACGCGCGGCACGATGCGGCCGTCGCCGCGCCGGCCGGCCCGGCCACCCGGCGACTGGCCCGCGAGCTGGGCGTCGACCTGAACCGCGTGACCGGCTCAGGGCCCAGCGGAAGGATCACCGAAGAAGACGTCAAAAAAGCGGTGCGCGAATCGGCCATTCAAGCGCCGCTGCCCGGCAAGCGCACGCCCGCCATCCCCGACGCCTCGCCGAGCCAAGATCAGTATGGACCGACGCAGATCCAGCGGCTGCCGAAAATCCGCAAGACGATCGCGCTGAACATGGCGCGTTCGTCGTCGACCATTCCCCACGTCACCAACTTCGACGACGCCGACATCACCGAGCTCGAAGGCATCCGCAAGGGCAGCATGGCCGATTACGTCGGCAGCGAAGTGAAGCTGACGATGATGGCGTTTGTCATGAAGGCCGTGGCTCATTCGCTGCAGCAGCACCCCGTGGTCAACGCCACGCTCGATCTGGAAAACGACCAGATTATCTACAAGGACTATGTGAATCTGGGCGTGGCGGTCGATACGCCGCGGGGGCTGGTGGTGCCGGTGATGCGCGACGTCGACCGGCTGACCATTCCGCAGATCGCCCAGCAGCTTGCCGACATGACGGGCCGCGTGCGGAACAACCAGTTCGGCATGGACGACATGCGGGGGGGCACGTTCACGATCAGCAACCTGGGGGCGATCGGCGGCACCTATTCGACGCCGATCATCAACCATCCCGAGGTGGCGATCTTGTTGATCGGCCGTTCACGGAAGCTGCCGGTGGT
Source organism: Pirellulales bacterium (assembly GCA_035252155.1). GTDB lineage: Bacteria > Planctomycetota > Planctomycetia > Pirellulales > JAICIG01 > JAICLL01. Next base: position 788 of record DATFDL010000769.1, read on the forward strand.
GATGGACAACGACGAGTTGAAGGTGCGGCTGATGATGCCGTTAAGTCTTTCTTACGACCATCGGCTCGTCGACGGAGCGGCCGCCGCCCGGTTCTTGAACGAGGTGAAAAACTACCTGCAGGTGCCCGGCCGGCTGTTGTTGGCGACCTAGCACGGCTGCGTTAAGATAAAAAGGCGTCCCGTCGCTGTGGTAACTGCTCTGGAATCACCGGGCAGGGCCGGAGGTCTTGAATGGGTACACCGCAATCGCTGCGCGAATTGCACCCCCTCCACGACCAACACTTGTCGTCTGAGGAAATCTTGGCGGAACTTCAAGCGATGCCGGGCGACCGCCCGGCGTCGAGCGACCGCGATTTGGCGGCCCGCTGGGTGGCGATCCGCCATTTGGCAACCGCGGCGGAGTTGACCGACGTCTATTATCTTCCGCACCACGCGCCCCTTGGCGAGATTCGCTTGCTCGAGGTCAACGACCTGGCCGACGGCGATCCGGGCACTAAATCGCTTGACTTCGGCTTCGACGTCGCGGGGCTCGACTATCAATTGTTCGTGGCCGAAATCGGCGCGGCGGAGCACAAACGACTCCGGGGCGAGGGCATCACGCTGCCCGACGGCTGGAGCGTCGAAGGCGCATGGCACTGGACGCGGCCGCAGGAGTGGTTCTTGCAACACGCGCGGCCCAATGGAGGCGTGCCCTTCCACGTGATGCGCGATCTGCTCGACCTGGCCGAGAACCAGGGAGCCGCGCCCGGGCAGTTGCGCCGGCTATTCAATCGGTTTTTATCGTGGGTCCACCCCACGCCGCCCCGCGAAGAAGTCCGCCCGCGGCCGAGGTAGAAGCTGCTTGACCTGCCGTCGTGGTTCGGCCACATTAAACCGAGCGTTTAGGTTCCCAGACGATACCACCACGGCCAGGATGATGACGACGAAAGAACAACGGCGGCAGACGGCATTTCTCCTAGTGATCTTCGGCTTGTTAAGCGCCGTTACGCCTAGCGCCGCCAAAGCAGAAAACTGGCCCCAATGGCGCGGGCCCGAGGGCGACGGTATTAGCCAAGAGACCGATTTGCCTGTGCAGTGGACCAAGACCGAACACGTGGCGTGGCGGTTGGCGCTGCCCGGCCCGGCCGGTTCGACGCCGGTGGTCTGGGACGACCGGATCTTTCTGACCTCGGCCGCCCCCGGCGGCGATTTGCTGCTGTTGGGCGTGGGGACCGATGGCACCCAGTTGTGGAAGGTCAAAGTGACCGGCGGCGATCGCGCGGTGCGCGGCGACGAGGGCAACTCGGCGGCCCCCTCGCCGGCGACCGACGGCGAGCACGTCTGGGCGTTTTTCGCCAACGGCGTACTGGGCTGCTACGATCTCGGCGGCCACCAGATTTGGCAGGAAAACTTGCAAGACCGCTACGGCAAGTTCAACATCGCCTTCGGTATGACGTCCACGCCGGTGCTCGACGGCGACCGGCTTTATCTGCAGTTGCTCCACAGCAGCGCCTCGCAGGTGATCGCGCTCGATAAGACCACGGGCCAGCAGATCTGGAAGCACGACCGCAAAAGTGACGCACGGGCCGAGTGCGAACATTCGTACGCCTCGCCCACGCTCTACCGCGACGGCCAGCGTGAGTTTCTGCTGACGCACGGCTGCGACTATGTTGTCGCCCATAGCTTGCAAGACGGCCACGAGCTGTGGCGCTGCGGCGGCCTGAATCCCAAGAACAGCTATAACGAGACTCTGCGGTTTGTGGCCTCGCCGGTGGCCGTACCGGGACTGATTGTCGTGCCGTCGGCAAAGGACGGCCCGGTGCTGGGGCTCAGCCCCGATGCTCGGGGTGACATCACCGGCTCGAATGAAGGTCATGTTTGGACGCGGGCCCGCAACACGCCCGACGTGCCTTCGCCGTTGGTGGTCGACGGGTTGGTCTATCTCTGCCGCGAAAACGGCGTGTTGCTTTGTCTTGATGCCCAGACAGGCAAGCAGTACTACCAAGAGCGGGCGTTTTCCGATCGCTACCGCGCTTCGCCGGTTTATGGCGACGGCAAAATTTATCTGACGGCCCGCGGCGGAGTAGTTACAGTAGTGAAGGCCGGCAAGGACTTTGAGATACTGGCGTCGAACGACATGCAGGAGCCGATGTCGTCGTCGCCGGCCATCTCCAACGGCCGAATCTATCTGCGAACGTTCGAGGCCCTGTATGCGATTGAAAAGTAATGCGGTTATTCGCGCACCGGTGGCTGGGGCAGAGTCTGGCCGGGTGCAAGCTCTTTTTTGCGCTTCGACGCTGTCGGCCAGACGATGCCCCGGCTGGACCACGCCGGGGAATCGCCAAGGCTCTGCCCCAGCCACCGGCTTGGCGTTCGTGATGGCCCTGGCGCTATTTGCCACCGCGTCGGCTGGTGAGATCAAATTCCGCGCCGAGCAACTCCCGGAGCGGCTCGAAGTGGGTTATGCCGTCACCGTGGTCGATATGAACGCCGACGCGAAGCCTGACGTCGTGGTGGTCGATACCGAGCGAGTCATCTGGCTTGAGAACCCAAGCTGGCAGGTCCATACGCTCATTCAAGGCCAGACCAAGCGCGACAACGTCTGCATCGCGCCTTACGACATCGATGGCGATGGCAAAGTCGATTTCGCCTTGGGCGCCGATTGGCGGCCGATCGACACCCGCACGGGCGGCACTATTCAGTGGCTCGGCCAGCCCGCTTCGGCCGACGGCCGCTGGCAAGTTCACCCCATGGGCGAAGAGCCGACCGTGCACCGCATGCGTTGGGCCGATCTGAATGGCGATGGCCGCAAAGAGCTGATCGTCATGCCGATGATGGGCCGCGACTCGACCAAGCCGCTCTGGATGGAACACCCGCTGCGGGTGCTGGCCTACGAGATTCCGCGCGATCCGACCGCAGCTTGGCAGCCAAAAGTGCTTAACCAAGAATTGCACGTGGCCCACAATTTCTGGCCCACCGATCTGGACCACGACGGCAAGACCGATATTTTGGTGGCCAGCTTCGAAGGGGTGACGCTGTTGCGGCGCGGCGACGGCGATCGTTGGACGAGCCAGCGAATCGGCACGGGCAACCAAGACAATCCCGAAGCCCGCGGCGCCAGCGAAATCAAGCACGGCACGCTGGCCGGCGGCGGAGATTACATTGCCACCATCGAGCCGTGGCATGGGTATCAAGTGGTCGTGTACACGCGGCCGGCGGACGCGAAGAGTGTTCTTTGGGACCGCCACGTGCTCGACTCGGACCTGAAATGGGGCCACGCGGTCTGGTGCGCCAACGTGGATGGCGACGAAGACCAGGAGCTGATCATCGGCGTGCGCGACGACAAAGAATCGGCCGGCCGTTGCGGGCTGCGCATCTACGACGCCCAGGACCGAAACGGCAAAGAGTGGCGGCGCACGATCGTCGATCCGGGCGGCGTGAACATCGAGGACCTGACGGCCGCCGATTTCGACGGCGACGGCCGCACCGACATTGTCGTGGTGGGGCGGCAGTCGCACAACATCCGTATTTATTGGAACGAAACGGAGTAGGGAGATGCCCGAAGCCGTTTTACGATGCCGAGGCGTGCGCGGGGCGACGACGGTCGAGCACAACACGCGCGACGAAGTGCTCAAGGCGACACGGCAGCTCTTGGCATTGATGATCCGCCAGAACGGCATCGAGCACGCCGATGTGGCCAGCGCGATCTTCACCACCACGGCGGATCTGAACGCCGAGTTTCCGGCCTTGGCGGCGCGGCAGTTGGGCTGGATCGACGTGCCGATGCTCTGTACGCACGAGATCAGCGTGCCCGGCTCGCTGGCGCGGTGCGTGCGGATCTTGATTCACTGGAACACGACCAAATCGCTCGACGAAATCGTGCCGGTATACATTCGCGGGGCGACCGCCCTGCGGCCCGATCTGTGCAAACTGCCGCCGGTCGACTTCGACGAGCTGGAGGCTTGGATCGAGGCCGAGCTGGCGGCTCAAGACCGCGCCCGCGCCGGGCGGGCTAAAGATACTTGAGCCGAAGACGGAATGAATTCCGTTCTACTTGCTGCGCTTGACGACGGACTTGGGAGAACGGCTCGCCGTCTTGGTGGGTTTTTTGTTGGACTTCGCGAGCTGGTCGCTTTCGGGGCGCTTGGCTAAGTGCGACCCGTGTCCGTGCAACCGGGGCGGAGGCGCCGAAACGCCCAAGAGCTGCGCCTGCCCCTCGGGGCCGGGCGGCGGCGCGAAATAGGGCAAGCCGCGCAATTTCGGCCGGTGGCTGGCCTTGGCGGCCGTCCAGTACGGGTTGTACCGATACCGGCTGCCGAACAACAGGTTTTCGCCGCCCAGCATGCGGCGGTTCCAGTTTGCCCCCCAATAATACCCGCGCGGATAATAGGGACAACGCTTCACGTAAGTATGCGGTGGATAATAAATCCGGTCAGGAATCGGCACGCGGAAAGGCTGGGGAGTCGGCATCCAAGACAGGCCCGCGGGATAGGGCGTGTACGGCAAACTCACCTTGGTGGCCGCGGTGTCGGTCGTGTTTGTCGGTCCGGATGGCACGCCGGCCGGTACCGCGACAGGCTCGGCTTGTTCAATCGGAGGCGGATCGAACAGCGGCTCTTCTTCACCCCGGACGAGATGTGTTTGTAAGATTCCAAAGATGACAATCGAGGCGGGCCAAAACAGTTTCATGGCAGTGCCCTTTGGCGACCGGTCGGAGCTTGGCGTAAAAACCCCCGTAAAGCCGATCGGATCGAGCAAGGCGGAAAATTGCGATAAATCTCAGCGATCGCTAAAGACAACGCAGATCGCCCGGCTTGACGCACGGCGCAATAAAAAGCCGCAGGCAGGCGCTGGGCATGCCCGCGGCGAGCAGAATCAGCCTTTTTCAGGCCGACGATTACTTGTAGGTCAGCCTTTCCAGGCTGACGCTGTCAGGCTGGAAAGCCCGACCTACGTAAGGCTACACCGTATAGCCATCGCGATACTTGGGCCGAACAATCGCCGCGACCTCGGGGGCGTTGGTCGCTTCGAGCTTCTTGGCGTCCCACTCGATCTTCTTGCCGGGGCTGCCCGCGTCGGGCGCTGCCCACACGGCCAGGTTGCCCAAGAGAATCGTCTCGGTCAACCCGCCGGAGTAATCGGCGAAGTTCGATCTGGCAGCCTCGCCTCCCTTGATCGCACGAACCCACTCCTCGAAATGGCCTGGCGAATGGACAAACTCGACCTTCGGTTCGCTCGCCCCTCCCAACAGTTCGAGTGGATTTTCCGCGTAGTCGCCCGGGGCGTAGAGCTTGCCTTTGTCGCCGATCACCAGCGCGCCGCTGCCGCTGGGATCTTTGCCGTCGATGAGATCCTTCGAGGGCTTCTTGCCGCCGTCGTACCAGGTCATCGTCAGCGCGCCGCGCTTCTCGTTCTTGGGAAACTCGAACTTGATGATCGACCACTTGGGATAGCTGTCGCGATTGTGGCCGGAGGTCTCGGCTTGCACCGACGTCGGATCGCGCAGGTCGAGTGCCATGTAGGGCATGTTCACCGTATGGCAGGCCATGTCGCCCAAGGCGCCGGTGCCGAAATCCCACCAGCCGCGCCACGCGAACGGATGGTAGCCATTGGCAAAAGGTCGGTACGGCGCCGGGCCGAGCCATTCTTCCCAGTGTACATGGGCTGGCACGGCCACCGCGTCGGGCCGCGGACCGCCCTGCGGCCAGATCGGACGGTTGGTCCAAATGTGTACCTCTTTTACCGAGCCCAGAGCGCCCGATTGAATCACCGCCGCCGCCTTGCGCAGCGAATCGTTGGCCGTGCCCTGATTGCCCATCTGCGTGGCCACCTTCTTTTCGCGGGCGATCTCGGCCAGGCGGCGGGCTTCATAAATCGAATGAGTCAGCGGCTTCTGGCAGAAACAGGCCTTGCCCAGATTCATCGCCATGGCCGCCACGACGGCGTGGCAATGGTCGGGCGTGCTCACGGTCACCGCGTCGATGCTGCCCGCCATTTCGTCGAACATCTTGCGGAAATCATTATACTTTTTGGCCTTGCTGAATTTCTGCGAGGCGCCGTTGAGCGTGTTGTCGTCGACGTCGCAGATGGCGACGACGTCGCCGTGGTTGCCGGCGTCGCTCGAATCGCTGGAGCCTTTGCCTCCCACACCGACGCACGCGAAGCGAATGCGCTCATTGGGCGACTTGCTCTCTTCGGCCCTCAGCCCGGCGGCGACCCAAAAGCCGGCGCCGGTGGCGGCCGTCGTTTGCAGAAACTGGCGACGACTAGATTGACGAGGCATGACGCGACACTCCTTGAGAATGGTTTTTTAGAAGGAAGGACCGCATACGGGTTGTCTGGCGGGTCGTTCCAAGATAACGTAGCGCGCCTTGTTCGGCCACCACTTTTTTGCCGGAAAATGACGATCGAATGCCGCATTTGGGGGGTGTATGATCGCTGAGATCGTTCAAGCCATAACCGGCGACGGACTGCGTTTGCACGGGGCGCTGCACCAGCCTTCCGCCAAGGAGGCGCACGGCCTGGCGCTCGACGCCCTGCTGCTGCTGCACGGCGCCGGTGGCAATTTTTATGGGTCCGGACTGCTGACCGGTCTGATTGCCCGGCTGACCGCTAGCGGGCTAACCGTATTATCGGTGAATACCCGTGGCCACGACGCCGTGAGCACTGCCGGCAGCCGCAAGTACTACGGCGCCGCCTTTGAAGTGGTCGACGATTGCCGATACGACATTGCGGCCTGGCTCGAGTTTCTCGTCCAGCGCGGCTACCAGCAGATTGGTCTGGCCGGCCATAGCCTGGGGGCGGTGAAGGCGATTTATTATCTGGCCCACGAGCCTCAATCGCCGGTGCGGCGGTTGGTGGCCATTTCGCCGCCTCGACTGTCGCACGCCCGGTTTCTAAGCAGCCCCGATGCGGCCGAGTTCTCGCGCGAGTTCGCGGTAGCCGACGACCACATGCGACAGGGGCGCGGCGAAACAATCATGGCAGTCCAATTTCCGCTTCCCTATCTCGTCTCGGCCGCCGGCTACTTGGACAAGTACGGTCCTGAAGAGCGATATAATTTGCTGAACTTTGTCGACCGCGTCGCCTGTCCGATGCTTTTTACCTTTGGCACGATCGAGCTGCGCCGAGGATCGGCCTTTGAGGGATTGCCCGAAGAATTGCCAGCCCGCGTGCGAGACGCCCATCAGTTGAAGGTGGCGATCGTTTCAGGGGCCGATCATTTTTACAGTTCCGGTCTGGGCGAGCTGGCCGGGCAAATCGAAGCGTGGCTCGTAGAACGGAATTCATTCCGTTCATCAACGTAGATCGGAATTTATTCCGTTCTACGCAAACGGAATGAATTCCGTTCTACTAACCGACTTGCGGCTCAAAACCTTCGCCGGGGCCGAGCGGAGCTTCTTCGGCCATCGCCTCGATCGTCGCGGCGCCGACGCGATCGTTGAAACCGAACAGGAAGATCAGACAGGTGATGGCTGCCATCCAGGCCGGCCACCGCCAAATCCACGTCCAATCATGGGCTTGCTGGGCTCGCCATTCTGCGCGTGAGATGCTGCCGTCGCGATCGTCGTCGATCACGTGGAAAGCGCTGCGAATGTCGAGACCGTCATAAACGAGGTCCTCGTCGGGCTTTGGCTCCGCCGCTTTTTGTTCGACCCAGCGGTCGGGGATTTCGTCCGCCTCGATTTTGCCGTTATGGTTTTTGTCGTTTTCAGCCGCGAAATCGGGCGGCGCCGACTTCTCGGCGCGCGGAAACCACTTGGCGCGAATCGTGGAAGAGAGATCCAGATATTTCCAGAACCCGGTATATTCCTCTTGCGAGCGCCAATTCGGCAAGGGAGCTCGGACCGTTTCGCCCGAGCTTTGAATCGTCGCCTGCCGATCGAGGGGGGCGTACTGCCGGGCGTCGACGATTTTGCCGTTGATATAGTTGCCGACAAAGATGCCGACGCCCAAGGTCACAAAGGCGATAAAGCTCTGGGCGCTGGCCCGCAGATGTCGCGGCGCCTTCTGATCGACGTAGATCTGGCTGCCGACAAAGAAAAAGTCGTAGCACACGCCGTGCAGCACCAGCCCCAGCAAGATCCACGAGAATTCCAACGTCGAGAAGCACAGGTAACGCGCCACCCAGGCGAGCATGCCGATCAGCAGCATGTATTTGACGCCGAGCCGCCGAATGAAGAATGGCATGGCTGCCATGAAAAAAATCTCGGAGACCTGCCCGATGGTCATTAGCGCGGTGGGCACCGGCTTGTCGGTCTCGGTGAGAAACTGATTGGCGAGCGTGTAATAAAAGGCCAACGGAATGCAAACCAGGAACGAGCAGAACACAAACACGGCGAACGACGGCTCGCGCAGCAGCCCGACGGCTTCGACGCCGAAGACGTCGCTGACGGTTTCGCCGCGCCGCGGCGGTGTATGGGGCAAGGTTAGGCAATAAAGCGCCAGCAAAATCGACGAGCCGCCGGCCATGTGGAAGAACCACTTTTCCGTGCCGCCCAGCAGAATGCCGACGACCAGACCCGCGGCGATCCAGCCGATGGTGCCCCACACGCGGATGGCCGGAAAATCTTTTTCCGGGTCGCCGATGTTGAGAAACGAAATCGAATTGGTCAGGGCCAGCGTAGGCATAAAGCAGATGGCATAGGCGAGCATGATCGACATCAACGGCGTAAAGCCCGTCTGTTCGCCCGCCGCAATCAGCAGCCCTCCGCCCACCAGGTGCAGGAAGGCCAAGATACGCTCGGTGGCGAAGAACCGATCGGCGAAGTAGCCGACGAACAAGGGCGAGATCATGGCGCCGATGGCCGTGGTGGAATAGATCCAACTGATTTCGCTGTTGGAGAACTTCAGCGCGGATCCCATGTATCCGCCGGCCGAGGCGCCCCATGATCCCCAGACAAAGTACTGGAGAAACATCATGATCGATAGCCGCGTGCGGACAGAACCCATGGACGTGCTCCTCAATAACTTAGTCTGCGATTTGAGCCTGGTCGCTGTCTTTGTGCGCGGCTGGTAGTCCCGGCCCTTGTGGCCGGCTGACGGCCCGAAACTTTTGCGACCGCACCGGCAGCGCCCGCCCTCGGCCGGCCACAAGGGCCGGGTCTACCACCCCGGCCACGAAGGCCCGGGCTACCGCGCCGCCGGCAACGCGGGTTCTATCTTAAGTTGCCGCGGCGCGAGAAGAAAGTAGCTCGAAACGCTAGAATGTTCCTTTCCTTCCACCCACACTCTTTTTCGGAGGAATCGGTCCATGGCCACATCCCGTTTCTCGTCTTTGGTTGCGGATGCCAAACAGCGAATTCGCGAAGTCACGCCTGACGAGATGCGCACCCGGCTCGCGCGGGGCGACAAGCTGCACCTGATCGACGTGCGGGAGGAGAGCGAGTGGGCCCAAGGGCACGCGTCGGGTGCCGTTCATTTCAGCAAGGGGACGATTGAGCGCGACTTGGAAAAGCAGATTTCCGACACCGCGGCGGAGTTGGTGCTCTATTGCGGGGGAGGCTCGCGCTCGGCGTTGGCGGCCGATAATCTGCAAAAAATGGGCTACACCAACGTCTGGTCGTTGGCCGGCGGCTACAAAGGCTGGCGCGACGCGGGCCTGCCCACCGAGACCCTACAGACGTGAACCAGATCGCCTTTTATAATCGCTCTCGTTCCTGAACGTCCTCTTGAATCGACCGCATGAATCATCTCAAAACTTGGGCTGTCGCCGGCTTGCTGTTGTCAACCACCGCATCTGTTGTCGCTGCTGAAAACAACTCGGTTTACGAAACGCCCCAGGCGGCCCAGGCCGATCCCGATTTTGTCTTGCAAGGCGAGTACGTAGGCCAAAACGTCGGCGTTCAAGTAGTGGCTCTGGGCAAGGGCGATTTTCGCGTCGTTACGTATCGCGGCGGACTCCCCGGCGCCGGCTTCGATGGCAAGGAAAAACAAATCACGGAATCAGACCGTGAAGACGTGGTCGAACTGGTGACGACGCTCAAGAAAGTCGACCGGGCAAGCCCCACGCTGGGCGCTAAGCCGCCGGCCGACGCCGTGGTGTTGTTTGATGGTAGCCAACAGTCATTGGAAAAACATTGGCGGACCGGCGCGCGGCGCACCGAAGACGGCCTCCTGATGCGGGGCTGCACCACCATCGAGACCTTTCGCGACTTCACGCTGCACCTGGAGTTTCGCCTGCCCTATATGCCGCAGGCCCGCGACCAGGGACGGGGCAATAGCGGCGTCTACTACCAGGGGCGGTATGAGACCCAGGTGCTCGACTCGTTCGGGCTGGAAGGCAAAAACAACGAGTGTGGCGGCATCTATTCAGTCCGCGCGCCCGACGTCAATATGTGCCTACCGCCGCTGACGTGGCAGACGTATGACGTCGAATTCACGGCCGCGCGGTGGGACGCCGATGGGAAGAAGACGGCCGATGCCCGGCTCACGGTGCGGCTCAATGGCGTGCTGATCCATCAGGACGCGGCCGTGCCTGGCCCGACGACTGCGGCGCCCGTGGCTGAGTCGCTCGAGCCGGGGCCGCTCTATCTGCAAGATCACGGCAGTCCCGTGCGGTATCGCAATATCTGGCTGGCGCCGCGCGATGCCGAGCGCGAGGCCCAGCGGCCGATTGTGCCCGGCTTCGAACGGTTCTTTGCCGTGACCGGTGCGGACACCGCGCAGGGCGGTCGGCTGCTCTTGGGCGAACTTGGCTGCACGGCTTGCCATGCCGCCGACGCCGCGCTGCAGGCTCATCTGCTGCGCAAACAAGCGCCCGTGCTCGATGCGGTTGGCGCCCGCCTGCAGCCCGAATGGATGCTGGGATTCATCGCCGATCCGCACGGCACCAAGCCGGGCACAACCATGCCGAACGTTTTTGTGGGAATGGCGCCCGAGCAGCGCGAGACGGCGGCGCGAGCCATCGTCAACTTCCTTTACACCACCGGACGGTTGCGGCAACAACCCAGCAACCGGCAATTCGCCAAACATGGCGAGCAACTGTTCAAACAACTTGGCTGCGTGGCCTGCCACGCGCCGCGCGATGAAAACACGGTAGCCTCAAGCCCCTCGGCGCCGCTGCCCGAATTTTGCGAAAAATACACGCTGCCGTCACTCGCGGAGTTTTTGAAGAATCCGCACCAGGTTCGCCCGTCGGGCCGCATGCCCAGCTTCAACCTCAACCATGAGGAAGCCCGCGACCTGGCCTGTTACCTGATCGGCGATGTTGAGCTGCGGCCGCGGCAACCGAACCTGCGATATGCGGCGTACGAAGGCGCATGGGGTTCACTGCCCGACTTCGACAAGCTGACGCCGTACAAGACGGGCGACGCGGCGGGACTTGATCTCACGGTGGCTGAGCGGACAGACAATTTTGGTGTCCGCTTCGACGGGTTTTTGAAAATCGAGCGCGCGGGCGATTATACATTCCACCTCGGCTCTGACGACGGCAGCATTCTTTATCTCGACGGCAACAAAGTCATCGACAACGGCGACATTCATCCGCACCAGGTTCGCAGCGCAGCGGTTGAGTTGCAGGCTGGGATGCATGCCATCCGCGTCGAGTATATGCAGGGCGGCGGTGAATGGACGTTAGAGCTTGATTACGAAGCGGCCGGTGTGCCGCGCCAGCCTGCCGACCTGGCGATGTCGCTGACGGATAGGGGGCAAGACAGGGGTCAGGATTCAGGGGTCGGGGATCAGGGAAGAGAAAAATTTGTTTTTGATCCCGCACAAGTCGCGGAGGGCCGCGAACTTTTTGCGACTCTGGGCTGTGCCAACTGCCATGAGCTAAAGCAGGGCGACAAACAGATCGAATCGAAGCTAGTCGCCAAGCCGCTCGGCGAATGCAATCCGGCAAAAGGATGTCTGCGTAGGGTGGGCACTGCCCACCCAGAGGCGCGTGCCGCGGAGCGTTCTCCGTTGTTGAACAATGCCCTAACTCGGCGAGGGGGCGAAGAGGCGACAGGGCGAGGGAGCGAAGGCCCAATGCCTGAGGCTGTCCTCTCGCGGAGCGAGAGGGCTACTATACGCGCGGCGGCGCCGGCCTTCGGCCTGACCGGCCCGCAGCGCGAGGCGCTGGCGGCGGCGCTGGCGGTGAAATCACCCGCCGGGCCGCCCAACGCCGAAGAGCGAATCAGTCAGGCGATGATCGCCTTCAACTGCTACGCATGCCATGCACGCGGGGGCGTGGGCGGGCCGACGCCCGATCGCAATCCCCTGTTTCTTACCTTGATTCCCGAAATGGGCGACGAGGGGCGGGTGCCGCCGCCCTTGGACGGGGTCGGCGATAAGCTGCAAGAAGGGTGGCTGCGGCACGTGCTGGCCGAAGGGGCCAAAGACCGGCCCTATATGCTCACCCGAATGCCGCGATTCGCCACGCCCGACGTGACGGGTCTGGCCGAGGCCTTCATCTCGCTCGACCAACGCACGACGGCCGAGATTCCTAAACTCGGCGAGCCGCCCTCGCGCGTCAAGGCGACGGGCCGCTTGCTGGTGGGCGATAAGGCCTTGGCCTGTATCAAATGTCACACCTTCGGTCGGCATCGGGCGACCGGCATCCAGGCCCTCAGCCTGCTGACGATGACCCGTCGCATCCGCGAAGATTGGTTCCATCGCTATTTACCCAATCCATCCGCTTATCGGCCCGGCACGCGCATGCCCAGCGGTTTTATCAACGGCCGAAGCACCATCACCTCGGTTTACGACGGCGATCCGGGACGGCAGATCGCCGCGATCTGGACCTATCTCACCGATGGCGACAAGGCGGGCATTCCCGACGGTCTGATCGCCGACCTGATTGAGCTGAAGCCCGAAACCCGGCCGATCATCTATCGCAACTTCATCGACGGGCTGACGCCGCGCGGCATTGCCGTCGGCTACCCGGAGAAGGCTCATCTCGCATGGGATGCCAATCAGCTTTGCCTGGCATTGGCGTGGCACGGGCGGTTCATCGACGCCTCGCGGCACTGGACGGGGCGCGGCGACGGTTTTCAGCGGCCGTTGGGGGATCATGTCGTGCGTGTTGAACAAACGGCGCCGCTGGCGGTGCTCGATTCGCCCGATGCCGCCTGGCCCACACAGCCACCCAAAGAGCGCGGCTATCACTTCCGCGGCTACCGGCTCGACGCCGAGGGCCGCCCGACATTTTCGTATCAGACGCCACGATTCACGGTTGACGACAAGCCCGTGCCGGTGGCGGGCGAAGAGCCTTACTTCGATCGCCACATCAGCCTGCATTTCGAGCAGCCCCTCACAGGTCTTTATCTCTTGCTCGGCGCCGCCAGCGAGATCAAGCCGCTGGCCGATGGCTGGCATCAGGTCGGCGACGTGTACCGCATCCGCTTGCGGGGCGGCGAGCCGATCCTCCGCACCAGCGGCGGCCGGCAAGAGTTACTTGCGCCGATAGTTCCGCACGATGGCATGGCAGAATTGATCGAAGAGATCGTGTGGTAAAGCTGGCAGCCGGATTAGCCACCGATAATCTTGCCGAGATCAACGCGACAGCACCACGCTGATTTTTCTGCCCGCCATTTTTCTGTCAGACGGGGGAATTTCGATCAAGATGCGACGCGGCCAATGGTGGAACTCGCTTCGCTCGGCCCACCCTACATCGGCCCATCCCACACCCTGGCCCATCGTGCCCCGGCACCTTTTTTTCTGGTACCGCGACCTATCCTTGATTATTGTGCATCGCAGTGAATGCACTCTGAAACGCTCCGTACGAGCGAGCCGCAATCGACCCGCGAAGTGGTGCCACGAGCATGACACGCGAACACCAGCGTCTGGCCGAAATTCGGGACGATATTTATAGCTGGCGGCGATGGGGTCCCTATGTCAGCGATCGCTCGTGGGCCACGGTGCGCGAGGACTATAGCCCCGACGGCCGCGCCTGGCAGCACCTGACGCATGACTGCGCCGCGGGCACCGCCTATCGCTGGGGTGAAGACGGCATCGCCGGCGTCTGCGATCGCTTTCAAATGCTGGTCTTCGCGCCCGCCTTCTGGAACGGCCGCGATCCGATTCTGAAAGAACGTTTGTTCGGTCTCACGCCGTTCGAGGGCAACCACGGCGAAGACGTCAAGGAGTATTACTACTATCTCGACAACACGCCGACGCATTCGTACATGCGGTTCCTCTACAAATATCCGCAGCGCGAGTTTCCCTATCGGCTGCTGGTCGAGGAGAACCAGCGCCGTTGCGGCGCGGGCTTTGAATACGAGCTGGTCGATACCGGCGTGTTCGACGAGAGCCGCTATTTCGACATTTATGTGGAATACGCCAAGGCCACGCCCGAAGATCTGTGCATTCGGATCGAGGCCTTCAACCGTGGGCCGGAACCGGCGACACTGCACATTTTACCGCATCTGTGGTTCCGAAATCGCTGGTCGTGGACATCGGAACCGGCCCCCGAGCCGATCATCGAGGCCGCCGAACGTGCGGGCGACTCGCTGGCGATCATCGCCGACGACGCACCCACCGGCGCCACAGTCTGGATTCCGGTGTTTTATCAGCTCGGCAAGCGCACACTGTACGGACCCTCGCGCGGCACGCCGCTCTTTACCGACAACGAAACCAGTCCTACCAGCCCGTTGGCGCTGCACCGCGGTCGTCCGCGACAATACGTGAAAGACGCCTTTCATCGCTGGCTCATCCACGGCGAACAGTGCCTGAATCCTCAACGACGCGGCACCAAGGCGGCCCTGCATTATGTGTTCGAAATTCCTCCTGGTGGATCCGTTCGCCTGCCGTTGCGGCTTACGGATCAAATGAATCTTGCCGCGCCACTGGCGGACGTGGACCGGATCATCACGCTGCGACGCGCGGAGACCGATGAATTCTACGATAGTATTCACCCGACCGGCGCGTGTGAAGAGCAGCGGCTGATTCAGCGGCAGGCGCTGGCCGGCCTGCTCTGGACCAAGCAGAGCTACATCTTCGACGTCGATCGCTGGCTCGACGGCGACGACCCGCGTCATCCGCCGCCCGAATCGCGCAAAACCGTCCGCAACCATCATTGGCGGCATCTGAATTCGCTGCGGGTGATGACCGTGCCCGACAAGTGGGAATATCCCTGGTTCGCCTGCTGGGACCTGGCGTTTCAGTGCGTTACGCTGGCGCTGGTCGATCCCGAGTTCGCCAAGGAGCAACTCTGGGTACTCTTGTTCGAGCAGTTTTTACATCCCAACGGGCAGATTCCGGCTTACGAGTGGGATTTTTCCGATCTCAATCCGCCGGTACACGCCTGGGCCGTGTGGCGCGTGTACAACATGGACCGCATTCGCAACGGCCGGCCCGACCGCGACTTTTTGGAACGCTGTTTTCACAAGCTGTTGATGAACTTCGCCTGGTGGGTGAACCGCGCCGATCGGTCGGGCAACAACATCTTCGAGGGCGGCTTTTTGGGTCTCGACAATATTACAGCCTTCGATCGCAGCACCAAGTTTGAAGACGGCACGGTGCTTGAACAATCCGACGCCACCGGTTGGATGGGCATGTTCTGCCTCAATCTGATGCGCATCGCGCTGGAGCTGGCCAAAGAAAACCGCGTGTACGAGGGCCTGGCCACCAAGTTCTTTCAACACTATGTGTATGTCGCGGCGGCGATGAAGCAGATGGGCAACCGCGACTATCAACTGTGGGATGAAGAAGACGGATTCTTTTACGACGTGCTGCGGCGGCCCGACGGTTCGTTTCAGCGGTTCCGCGTGCGCTCGCTCGTTGGATTGATCCCGCTGTTCGCCGTCGAGCGGCTCGAAGAGCCGTGGATGGAGCCGTTCGCCGATTTCAAGGGCTGCTTCGATTGGTTTATGAAAAACCGCGCCGACCTGGTGCGCTCGGTGGTACACACGGTCGACAACGGCGGCAAAGTGACACACGTGCTGACGATTGTCGATCAGCAGCAGCTTGTACGGCTGCTCGACCGCGTCATGGACCCGGCCGAGTTTCTCTCAGATTATGGCGTTCGCAGCCTCTCGAAGGCGCACCAGCGAGAGCCGTTCGTGTTCGGCAGCGAGACGGTTTCGTATGAACCGGCGGAAGCGTGCTCGAAGATCAAGGGGGGCAACTCGAACTGGCGCGGGCCGATCTGGCTGCCGACCAATTTTTTGCTGATCGAATCGCTGCGCAAGCTGGGCGTGGCATTCGGCGACCAGCTCAAGCTGCCGCTCCGCTCGCGAGACGGGCATCCCGCCACCTGCTACGAGATGGCCCGTCAGATCGCCCAGCGGCTGGTGGCGATTTTTGAGCGCGACGCCTCGGGCAACCGCCCGGTGTTCGGCGGCGCCAAGCCGTTCCAGCACGACCCGCACTGGCGCGACCATCTACTCTTCTACGAATACTTTCATGGCGACAACGGCGCCGGCATCGGCGCCTCGCACCAGACCGGCTGGACGTCGCTGGTGGCCTCGCTCATCGACGAGTGGCAACCGCTGAAATAACCCCGTATCGGAATTGGCCTGACGCCCCGGTATAATATCGAAGGCAGTTCAGGCGCCTGGAATGAGGTCGGTTTATGACACACAAAGTTGAGATCATCGAAGAGGCTGGTGACGATCGGCTGCTGCACGTTGCGATCCCGGTTGACGTGCCAAATCGGCGTTACCAGGTCACGGTCTACGTACGGCCCGTTCAAACAGAGCCTACGACGTCGGCAGCAGGCCCAGGTTGGCCGCCCGGTTTCTTTGAGCAAACCGCCGGTTCGATTCAGGACGAAACATTTTTCCGGCACGAGCAAGGCGAATATGAAGACCGACTGGGCTTTGAATGACCTATCTCCTCGATAGCAACGCGTGCATTGGCTAAGCGATTCTTGGCCGAGACCGCGCGATTTGGGGCGTCGCGCGTTATAGTATGGGAAGAGTCAGTAGCCGCTCATTTCAGAGTTTATGCGGGGGAAATCTCCATGTCGACCATCGAGCAACCAAACAAGCAGCCGCCCTCGGCCGATGCCGACCGGGAGAAATTCCTTAGCCGGCTCGCTGAGCTGAGGGATCGCATCGAAACATGGGCGCAACACGCCGATTGGTCAACCAGGCGGATCGAGAAAACGATGCGCGACGCGTCGGAGAGCTACTCAGCGCCGGGACTCCTCATGCAAAAAGAATTTTGCCGCCTCCTCCTCGATCCGATAGGCGGTGCATCTGCAGCCGAGGAAGCAGCCGCCGATCTTTATCGCATGCCCGAATACGACGATGTGGCTCGGCTCTATTTCGGCGACGGCCAGTGGCGATTGCATTTCGTTTTTCCTGGCGCCAAGGTGCCAGCGGAAATTAGTGACGCCACTTCGTCGCCGCTCTCGCAAGAGTTACTGCTCGACGTTCTTCAGGCCATGAGCCAGCATGCCACCTAATCGCGTCGAATGGATCGAGCGAATTAAGATCGTCGAGCGCGAATACTCCGCGATCCGCCTCGGGGCCGTGAGACTGCTGGTCGATTCGCGGGCTGATCCGACGGTTTTGGCTGGCTCCGGCTTACGCCCGCGCGACGTTCAATTTGCGGCGGACCGCTCGGAGGGTACTTATCTCATCCGTCTTTTCGCCGAGTTCGAAACCGGTTTGCGCTTATTTTGGACGTCGACACGGGGGGGCGATCCACCGGCCAGGACACGAGACCTCGTCGATAGCATTTCTGCCTCGCGTCACATTCGCGACTTCGACCGAGACAATGTCCATGAGGTTCGCGAATACCGGAATGCGCTGATCCATGAACGTAGGGAAGCGGTGGTGGCAATGCCTCTGCCTGACGCTCGACAACGGCTGTGCCGGTTTTTCAGTTGTTTACCTCTGAATTGGTGAATGTTTCCTGCGACTCCAGCTGCGAGACCCAGTATTGCCCTTCGCCGGATGGAACCGGGATCGCAAACAGATCGCGGTAGACGCTCGCAACCCAGGCTGCGTCGTTGCCGTCGCCCTTGCTGGGGTCGTTAAAGTATTCGGATGAACCGATCAGGGCGGCAATCAACGCGTCGCGATGCACCCCGGCGGCAAACTGCTGGACCCAAGACGCGACTTCGGCCTGGTCCGCCGACCGGCCCAAAAAGGCGCGATAGTCGGCGTCGATCACCAGCGCCTCGCGCTCGGCGCTGGCCGCGAAGCCCAGCGCAACGCCATAGTGGCTCTCGCCTGATCGCAAACGCGCCGTCCAGTATTGCAGCCCCTGGGCATCGGGCGCGCGGCCGAGCAGGTCGTGATACATGCCGCTCACCCAGGCAGGGTCGCTGCCGCCGTGATCGCGCACGTATTCGGGCGAGCCGATCATGGCGGCGTCGAGCTGCTCTTCGCTCAGGCCGGCTTGCATCTGCGCCACCCAATACTCGAGTCCCGGCTCGTCGGCTTCGCGGCCGATGTATTGCTCGTAGGATCGGCTGA
>DATFDL010000770.1:0-10458 GCA_035252155.1 Pirellulales bacterium
CGCTACCAAGCGATCGGGCGCTACCAAGCGATCGGGCGCTACCAAGCGATCGGGCGCTACCAAGCGATCGGGCGCTACCAAGCGATCGGGCGCTACCAAGCGATCGGGTTAGGCTTGTCGCCCATTGGGTTTACCCCTTCCTTGCCTATAATGAGGTCGCGGAGGAAGTCAACCAATAAGGAGGGAAGCAATGGCGTGGAACGATCAGCAAATCGGGACAATACTCGACGAATACTTTGAAAACGGAAATTGTAACTGCCCAGACTGCGGCACGGAGTTGAGTGCCCGCATTTTGACGGTTGCCGAGGACTATGCCTTAGATGCCCATTGCCCGCGTGGCTGCGGAGCATTGATCGCGAACCACGGCAACGATCCCAAAGCGAGCCAGTTTCGACCGTGGACCAAGGACGAGATCAAACAGCTTGCCGAGGATCGTTATTACGGCAACCCGGAGATTAGATGTCCCGTGGATGGCACGCGCATTGACGTGAGAGAGACGACCGGATCGGGCTTTCGAGCTTATTACTTGCAATGCCCGCGTTGTCGTGCCAATGGGCAGCATTCTTTCTAGCCGGATCCGGCTCCATGGAAAGCGCCGCCGACCGCCAATCGGGGAGGGTTTGGTTTCAGACGCGATGGTTTTGTTTCAGACGGCTGGATTTCGTTTCAAGGTGGGGTTTTGGAGCACAGCCGCGTTGCTCGCACAGGCAACGTTCGCTGCAGCGGGCTTCGCTTGCATCCGCCTGATCGGTGTGAGCGCTGGGCCGTTAGCCGACGCTTGCCTTATCGTGCTGGCGGCGATTTGTCTCGGAGCGGCCTACGGAATGTTGTTCGAAGGAGCCAGAGCATTCGCCTTGCTTGCCGGCGTCGCAGCGACACCGATGGCGTGTGATCGTCTTGCGCCCGACGTCTTTCGGATGCTCACAACGTTCGTCGGATGATGTCTGACAACGGAAAAGGGACAACAACCACGTCGCCTTTCACAAATCGCGCCACACTTCTTCCTCCTCATCCCGCAACCAATCGCGCGATAAGACTGCCTCGCTCGCGAGCGCAGCGTCGCTACGTTGAAGAGCACCCAGGAGTTTCAAACGTTTGATATATGCTAGAATCTCGGCGAGAGATTCATCGCCCAAGCCGTCCATCTCGTGGAGCACGGCCTCTCTTGCGGTCATAGAATCCTCCATCAGCATTATGCAATCTTTCGCAATGCCTCGCAAATCATCCATAAACAATGTTCTCCACGCTTTACGGAACGATACGGAGTCCGTTCCCTACAGATGCGAATCCGATTAAGCTACAAATCTCGCTGCTTCACTCAAAATCATCCTCAGTCGTAAACGCCCCATGACAGCATCCGCTACCTTCTCCACCGATCAGCACGTGCTGCGCGCCGGCATGGTCGGCATGGGAATGATCTTCGACGAAACGTATCGGCCCTTCTTTGAGCAAGCGGGCGCCGTCGGTATTTATGACCCGTCGTTCGGCGTCTGCCGTGTGCCACTGGCGGCCGTGGCCAGCCGCACCGGCAGTCGAGCCGAGGCGTATCGTCGCGCCGCCGCCGGCAAGGTCGGCGACTTTCAGAGTTTTCGCGAACCCGATTCGATCAGGCAGTTGCTCAAAACCGACGTCGACTTCGTCTGCGTGGCCACGCCCGACGACCGGCATTTCGCCGCCGCCAAAGCGGTGCTCGAAGCGGGCAAGCACCTGCTGGTCGAAAAGCCCTCGGTGCTATCGTTGGCCGAGCTCGACGAGCTCGACCGGCTGGCCCGCCAACACGGCGTGCTGGCCAAGGTGGTCTATCACAAGCTGCTCGACCCCGATCATAAAAAGCTGCGCACGCTGGTGGTCGACGGCGACCTGCGGCACGTCAACCACGGTTATTGTTCGCTGCTCGAGCCGAAGTCGATCTCCGGGGGGCAATTCGCCGAGTGGATCGTCGGCCGAAATCCGGGCACGTACGTAGCCGTGCATTACATCAAGCTGATCGACTTCACGTTTGGCGGACGGCTTAAGAGCGTGGCATGCACCGGTCAACGCGGGCTGGTGGGAAAACCCGACGGACCGACTTGGGACTCGACGCAACTGCGATTGATTTATGAATACGACGACCGCCGCGAAGCGGCCTTCGACATTCACACCAGTTGGGTTACGCCCGACAACTTTCCGGGCTATGTCGAACAAGAGGTGCAGTTCCGTTTCGACAACGGCGTGTGGAATGGCCACAGCCGCAAGCGGGGCGTCGAATGCACGATCGAAGGCCAGACGCCGCTGAAGCGCAAGATCACGATGAACAACCACTACAACGGCACGTTTCTGGAGCCGTGGGGCGAACGTTCGCAGCGCGGCTACGGTGTCGAAGTGCTCGAACGGTTTGTGCGCGAGGTGGCACAGGTCGAGTTTGGCGGACCGCCCGGCGATCGCGACCAACGTTTACAGCAGGCGCGGCGGCTTGCCTACAACGATCTCTCGGCCGACCGGCAGACCGTTGCCGCGGTGCAGGCAATGGAGGCCCTCTTGGCCCGCCACGTGGGCGGACAGCCCAACTGTGTGGTCGAGGTGCACAGCGACGGCCTTGTCCTACTGCCGCCCGGCGCAAGCGAAACGGAGGTGCTGTACCGCGGCGTGTGCTCGAACCCAGGCGAAAAATGACACGTCGGCCTCATACGGAGGATGACCACGATGGATTGTTTGCTGACGCATTGTCGTCTTTCGCTCTGCGAAAGAAGCGCCCTTTCGACGCAGCGAGAAAATGCGAGGAGGGTGCCACGGCATTTGCCGGGGCTCGATGCGCAACGCGTTGCGCATCGTATCATCTCTGAGGGAGCTGACGCGGCTTCGATTCCAAATGATTCGCCGTTGACGGCCGGCGCCCCTCCGAGTCGCAGTGGCCCGTCGGCGTTTCCAGCCAACGTCGACTTGCGGAAAACAGCACACCCTACTCGCAAGTCGAGTATCTAAGTTGCCGCTAACCAAGAAGTTACAGCGCGCGATGAACGCATCAACGGCGGTTTACGCAAGCGCTTTCGCATCATTCGGGCAAGCAGGAACATTTCCGGCCGTATATAAGCTTATACCTGGCTCGACGCCTCTAAGTTTCACGAGCCCAAAAAAAATTCGTCCTCGCGGGCGAAAGGAATTCCTTTCGGAAAAAGCTTGCATCGAGGTTGCCGCATGGTATGGTGAGGGCCGTTCGTTCGGGGGGGATAGGAATAACTCTCGCGATGTACTCCGAGAAAGGAGGCTGCCATGCGTTTGCCGATTCGCTCGTGGCGCAAGACGTGGGGTTCTCTCGGGCCATTGTTTTCCAGCACATTATTTGCCGGCACATTGTTGGGCGGCCCATTGTCGCCTTTCGCTCCGCGAAAGAACGCATCGCCGTGTTTCTCTCGGCGAAAGAACGCCCTCTCGCCGAGCGAAAGGCGACTCTCGCGTGATCGGCGACGCTCGCGCAAACGCCGGCTCGCGCACCGCGGCCGCGTCAGCCATCTGCAACAGCTCGAAGAACGCCAACTCCTCACCGGCACGTTGCAGCTTCTCGACGGCTCGACGCAGTTGAGCAACGGCGGCAGTGACAGCTTCGGCAGCGTCGCCCAGGGCGCCACCGACACTAAGACGTTCACCGTAAAGAACGTCGGCGCGGACACGCTCACCGTCAACTCGCTCTCGCTGCCCAACGCCTTCTCGACCTCCACCTCGTTCCCGTTGAGCGTCGCCGCCGGACAATCGGCCACCTTCAGCGTCAGCCTCTATACCGGCGGCACTGGCCAGTTCAGCGGCGCCATGGTGTTGCAAGATAGCGACACGGCCAATAGCCCCTTCAATGTCAATCTCAGCGGCATGGTCACCTCTGGCGGATCACCCTCGATGACGCTCCGCGACGGCTCGACCGTGCTGACGGGCGGCAGCACCGATTCGTTCGGCACGGTGTCGGCCGGCACGACCGACAATAAAATTTTCTCGGTCAGTAATTCCGGCAGCGCCACATTAACCGTCAGCAATATCTCCGTGCCCACCGGCTTTACGCTGGGCACCACGCTGCCGTTGAACGTGCCGCCGGGCCAGTCGGGCACGTTCGTCGTCGATATGAACACCTCGTCGGCCGCCAGCTTCAATGGCCAGATGAGCGTCAGCAGCAACGATCCCATGAACAGCTCGCTGATCGTCGGGCTGAGCGGCACGGTGACGGGCGCAGCCGCCCCGTCGATGCAAGTGCTCGACGGGCAAACGGCGCTCGCCAACGGCGCCAACGACAGCTTCGGCACCGTGAACGTCGGCGGCAGCGACTCGAAGACCTTTAGCATCGAGAACACGGGCAGCGCCAGCTTGACCGTGAGCGCGGTCACGCCGCCGTCGGGCTATACCCTGCAGACCGCCGTGCCGCTGACCGTGCCCGCCGGCGGCTCGACCGGCCTGACGATCGCCCTCACCACCACCACGGCCGGCAGTTTTTCGGGACCGCTGACGATCACTGATAACGATCCGGCCAATAATCCGTTCACCATCAACGTCAGCGGCACGGTGACCACGCCGCCCGCCCCCGTGCTCCAGCTTCTCGACGGCAGTACCACACTCACCTCCGGCTCGACCGATAGTTTCGGCAGCGTGCTGGTGGGCGCGACCGACACCAAGACATACACGCTCGAGAACACCGGCAACGCGGTGTTGAGCATCAGCGGGCTCAGCCTGCCCGGCGGCTTCAGCTTGCAGGGCACGGCGCCCAGCAGCGTGGCGGCGGGCGGCTCGACCACGTTCACCGTGACGATGGACACCTCGACGGCCCGCGGCCTGTCGGGCACCATGTCCATCGGCAGCAACGACAGCCACAGTCCGTTGCAAATCACGCTGAGCGGCACGGTCAACCTGCCGCCGCCGGTGATCAGCGTGCTCGACGGCGCGACTACACTGGCCAATGGCACGGGCAGCGACTCGTTCGGCACCACCCTGGTCGGCGTGCCGGTGCAAAAGACGTTCACCATCGCCAACTCCGGCGGTTCAGCCATCGCCATCACGGCCGGCTCGTTGCAACTGCCCTCGGGCTTCAGCCTGCAAGGGGCGTTTCCCGCCAGCGTGCCGGCCGGCGGCTCGGCCACGTTCATCGTACAGATGGACGCCACGGCGGCCGGCAACCAGCAAGGGTTTTTGAGCTTCAGCGACGGCGACCCTGGAGCAAGCACCTATCGCTTCACGATCACCGGCCTGGTCACCGCGCCTTCGCTCAACGTGCTCGACAGCACGCTGGAGGGCGGCACGCTCTTGCCCTCGGGCACGACCGACGATTTCGGCACGGCCACGCTGGGCGTGCCCGTGGTCAAGACTTTTACGCTCATGAATTCCGGCAACGGGCAATTGTATCTCGCGCCCACGTCGCTGTTGTTGCCGGCGGGCTTCAGCCTGGTCGGCAGCTTTCCCAGCACCGTGGCGGCCGGCGGCTCGGCCACGTTTCAACTGCAGCTCGACGCCAAGACCGATGGCAGTTTCGGCGGCGCGTTGTCGTTCACCGACAGCGACCCTGCCCACAGTCCCTACCTGCTCAACCTCACCGGGCAGGTCAACGCAGCGGCCGGCGCCATCCAGGTCGTGCAAGACTTGCTCGACAACACGCTGCCCGTGATCGATGGCGGCAGCGACATCGCCTTTGGCTCGACCAACGCCGGCACGCCGCTCACGCAAACGTTCAACATCAAAAACACCGGCCAGGCTGCTTTAACGCTCGACGCCAGCACGCTGATTGTGCCGGCCGGCTTCAGCGTGCTCACGCCGTTCGACACGAGCGTTGCGCCCGGCGGCTCGACCAACCTGGTGATTCAGCTCGACGCGACTCAGGGCGGCGATTATTCGGGCCCGGTGTCGTTCGACACCAGCGACCCGAACCACGGCACGTTCAGCTTTTTGGTGAACGGGCACGTTAACCCGGCGGCGGCGGCCATCGCCGTTTACGACGGCAGCACACCGGTCAACGCCGGCAGCGGGTACGACTCGTTCGGCACCGCCACGCTCGGCGCGCCGATCACCAAAACGTTCGTGATCGACAACACCGGCACGGCGATTTTGACGCTCACGCCCAACTCGCTTTCGTTGCCTGCGGGCTTCAGCCTGGTGACGCCGTTTGCGGCCAGCGTGCCCGTCGGCGGCTCGACCACGCTGGCCATCGAGTTGACGGCCGCGGCCGGCGGCAACTACAGCGGGCAGGTCTCGTTTGTCGACAGCGCGCCCAATCAAAACCCCTTCACGTTCTTCGTGAGCGGCATGGTGAACGCCCCGGCCATGAGCGTCACCAACAGCGGCACGGCGCTGACGAACGGAGGCACCGTCGATTTCGGCAACACGCCCTTAGGCACGCCCGTCACGCGCACGCTGGTGATTTTGAACACCGGCGCCGCCGCCTTGACGCTCGACCCCACGTCGCTCTCGCTGCCGGCGAGCTATAGCCTGGTCAGCGGCTTTGCCAGCACCGTCGCTCCGGGCGGTTCCACGAGCCTGACAGTGCAACTCGACGCCGTCGCGCCCGGCCTGACGAACGGCCAAATCACGTTCCGCGACGGCGATCCCAACAACTCGCCTTTCAGTTTCACCGTGACCGGCGCGGTCAACGCGGCGGCGATCAAGGTGCTTGATGGCGCCGCGGTGCTCGTCAGCGGCTCGGGCGATGACTTCGGAAATACGACCATCGGCGCAGCCCTTCAAAAAACGCTCACGATCGATAACGCCGGGCAGGCTCCTTTGACCCTTAGCGCCTCGTCGATCGTCACGCCGACCGGCTTCAGCGTGGTGACGCCCTTCGCCAACACCGTCGCGGCGGGCGGCTCGACGACGTTGGTGGTGCAGCTCGACGCCAAGGCGGCGGCCAGCGACAGCGGGCTGTTGACGTTTACGACGAACGACCCGCTGGTGCCGGTTTACGAACTGCACGTCTCGGGAAAAGTGCCCGCACCCACGCTCGAAGTGGTCCAGTCAGGCAATGTGCTGGCCAGCGGATCGAGCGTCGCGCTGGGGACAACCACCATCGGCAGCCCGGTCGACCTGACGCTGATGATCGACAACGGCGGAACCGGCGCGCTCACGCTGAATCCCGCCTCGCTCACACTGCCCGCGGGCTTTAGCGCCGTCACGCCGCTGCCGTCGAGCGTGGCCGCCGACAGCGGCACGGCAATGACCATCGCGTTGACGGCGTCCGCCGCGGGTTCGTATTCGGGAACGTTCTCGTTCGACAGCAATGATCCGAGCCAGCCGGTCTACCAGCTTTCGCTCAGCGGCGTCGTGAACGCGCCGGCAAACGCGCCGGTGCTGACGGTCAGTGACGGCGCGTCGACGCTCGCTAACGGCGCCAGCACGGTCGTTTTCCCGCAAGCGGTGGTCGGCAGCCCCACGACGCAGACGCTGACGATCACGAACAACGGGACTGCGCCGCTTACTCTGGATGCTTCTTCGCTGACGCTCCCAAGCGGCTACAGCGTAGTCACCCCCTTTGCCGGCACGGTCGCGGCGGGTACTTCGACGAGCCTGGTTTTGCAGCTCAACGCGGCGGCCGCGGGTACGTACACCGGCGCGCTCAGCTTCACCAGCAATGACACGGCGCACAGCCCGTTCAGTGTGTCGCTGTCGGGAGCCGTGTTCGCGCCGAGTAATCTCTCGGTGGCGTCGGTCGCCTCCGACGGCGAGCGCGCACCGCTGACGAGCGGCGGCACGCTGGCGTTTGGCACGGCCGCCCTGAATGGGTTGCCGGTCTACAAAGTGCTGGAGCTGAAAAACATCGGCACGAGCGCCTTGACGTTCGATCCAACGTCGGTCGTGTTGCCGACCGGCTTCAGCGTGTTTCAGATGTTCGGGAGCAGCGTCGCCGCCGGCGGCGAGACGACATTGACGCTCGCCATGTCGACCTCGGCGGCGGGCAGCCTCTCCGGCCCCGCGTCGTTCCACTACAACGACGGTTCGCCGGAAACGTTCAGCTTCAACGTCAGCGGCACGGTCAGCGCGCCGTCGCCGGCCGGCATCAGCCTCGACCAGGTCGTGCTGGCCAACAACATCGGGCCGCGGGCAGCGGAAACCACCGCCGACCCAACCATCACGGGCCTGGTCGACGGCACGTTCAATGGCGGCAGCGTGGTGGTGCAATTCGACACCAACAATGACAGCGTATCCGACGGTCAGACCGCCGCCGTCACCAAGTCCGGCGGCAGCTTCACGTTCGATCCGCGCTCTGTCGACTCGGCGTTGAACGGCTTTGTGGGCACGGTCGACTTGCACTACCGCGCCGAGGTTCTCGACGCCGCGGGCAACGCCACGTATGGAACGTGGACCAATTTCGCCTTTACGATGGTCGCCGCCCCGACCAGCGCGCATATCGACGATTTGCAGTTGGCCAACGACACCGGGGCGAGCAGCAGCGAGCTGCTGACCTACGACCCGCGCGTTACGGCCCGCGTGGGCGGGCCGTTTGTGGGGACGACCGTTTCGGCGCAATTCGTGGTGGGCGACGGCGCCGGCAACCCGGCGGGCAGCCTGCCCGCCAGCCCCACCATCACCGGCGCGGCGACCGGCATCTCTTCGCCGGGCCAGACGTTTACGTACAACGCGGCCAACGACGATCCCGCCCTGGTCAATTACGCGGGCACGGTCAACCTCAGCTATCGCACCGTCGAGTACGACGTGAATGGCAACGTAGTCCAGACCGGCGCGTGGAGCACGTTCAGCTTCACGCTCTACGTGCCGACGCCGCAAGCCTCGGTGAGCGGCCTGCAGTTGGTCGATGACACGGGCTCGTCGAACACCGATCAGATCACCAGCGACCCAACCGTGTCGGGCACGGTGACGGGCACGTTCACCAACGAGATCGTCGAAGTGCAGTTCTCGAACCGCGGCAACGGCACGGTTGACGGCATGGCCGCCGTGGCGGCGGTCGGCGAGAATTTTACGTACGACCCGCGGCAAACCGAGCCGACGCTCGACGCCTACAGCGGCGCGCTCAACCTCTCGTATCGCACGGTCGAGCTCGACGCGCACGGCGGGCAGGTGATCAGCCCCTGGACAGCGTTTCCCATGACGCTCGTCGAAGGCACGACGACCGCCGTGATCGATAACCTGGCCCTGACCGATGTGACCGGCGCGGCCGGCCCGCCGCCCACCACCGACGATCCGACGATCGGCGGCCTGGTGGCCGGCATGCAAGAGTCCGGCTCGCCGCAAGTGCAGATCGCCTACAACGGAGACGGATTGCCCGACCAGACGGTCACAGCCAAGTCGGATGGCACCTTCAGCGATGCGCTGTCCGGTTTGCCGTACGGCAGCGTCACCGTTTCGGCGCGGGCCGTCGAGTTCGATTCGACGGAGGGCGCCTACCTGTACGGCGCGTGGTCGACGCTGAGCTTCAACTACGTGCCTCCGCCGCCGCCGAATATTTTGTCGCTGGGCTTGGCCGACGTGACCGACACCGCCACGGGAGGCACCAGCGACCCGACAATCAAGGGGTCGGAGGCCGGAGGCCAGGGGTCAGGGAGCGGAACTACGAGTTCCGCGGACGGCGAGCTCACCGAGATCCAATTCGATACCAATGGCGACAGTACGCCGGATGGCACCACGCTGGCCGACATGCAGGGCAACTTCAGCTTCACGCCGGTCGGCCTGGCGTATGGCAGCGTGACGATCGCGGCCCGCGCGGTCGGGCACGGCGCCGGGCCGCTGACGTTCAGCCCGTGGTTCAAGCTGACCTTCACGTATGAGGCCCCGCCGGCCCAGGCGCCCAGCATCAGCGGCTTTCAATTGGCCAACAGCAACGGCGCGCCGTCCGCCACAGACCCCACCGTCATGGGCACGGTGGTCTATCCGGCGTTGGTGGCACAGCCGCCCTCGGCTGTGGGCAGCGGCGCCCCCAGCCTGAGCGACATGCCGCAAAGCGCCGATTTTCTGACGGTGCAGTTCGACTACAACGGCGACAGCACGCCCGACGCCAGCACCACCACCGGACCCGGCGGCACGTTTGTCTACACGCCGCAGGGACTGGCGGCCGGATCGGTGACCATCCGAGCACGCGCGGTCGGCCGCGATTCTCAGCAGAATAAGATCTACGGCGAATGGACTTCGCTCTCGTTTACTTACGCCAAGCCGGCAACCAATGTGCCGAGCGTTTCGGCGTTGACGTTGGCGAATCCGCTGCCACCGGTCGCCGGCGCATCGCCCACCGCGCCGCCCACGGCCACCGATCCCACGGTGACTGGGCAGCTTGCGGCCTTGGCCGACACTTCGCCGCTGGCGACGGCGTTCGTCACGGTCGAGATCGACACGAACAATGACGGCACGCCCGACGCCACCGTGCAGGCCGACGCCAATGGTAATTTTTCGTACACGCCGACAGGGTTGGCCCTTGGCACGGTGACCATTCAGGCCCGCGCTCGCCAGCACGACTACACGACCGGCGGTTACGACTACAGCGCCTGGACGCCGCTGACGTTCACGTATCAA
>DATFDL010000771.1:0-6237 GCA_035252155.1 Pirellulales bacterium
CCCTCCGTGGCGTTCCGCGATTGGCGAATTGACGTCGCACCGCCCCTCGCGGAACGCCACGGAGGGCGTTCCCTACAGGCGCCTTTGCTGGCTCTCGGCAATACTGCTTGCAGTTGTCGTCTTCGCATCGCCCGCCACGGCTCAAGAAGCGCCAAATCGGCCCGCGCGCGTCGAATTTCCCAGCGTGCCCAACGTGCTTACCGGCGGGCCGAGCGTCTGGACCAGCCCCGATGGGCTTACCTCAACCTTGCAAGTGATGCTCTTGCTGACGGTCATCAGCCTGGCCCCCGCGGTGCTGCTGATGACGACCAGCTTCATCCGCATCATCGTGGTGCTGAGCTTGCTTCGCCAGGCGCTGGGCACGCAACAATTGCCGCCCAGCCAGGTGATCACGTCAATCTCGCTATTTCTAACGCTGGCGATCATGTCGCCGGTCTGGAAACAATCGTACGACGAGGGAATCAAGCCCTACACCGATCGACAAATCGGACTCGAAGAGGCTTGGACCGCCACGTTGCGGCCCATCCGCCAATTCATGGCCGCCCAAATCGAGCGGACGGGCAACAGCGACGACGTATGGCTCTTTTTGGAATATATGCCCGAAGCCTCCACGCCCGAGAGCTACGACGACGTGCCGCTACAAGCCTTGCTGCCGGCGTTCATGCTGAGCGAGCTGAAAACCTCGTTCCTGATCGGCTTTCAGATTTACTTGCCGTTTTTGATCTTGGACATGGTGATCTCGAGCGTGATGATCTCGATGGGCATGTTGATGCTGCCGCCGGTGCTGATCTCACTTCCGTTCAAGTTGTTGCTGTTTGTGCTCGCCGACGGCTGGCACTTGGTGGTGGGCATGCTCATTCAGAGCTTTGGTTAGGAACCCTGAACCCTATCCCTCACGCCCGCATACTGCCGCTCGGCGGACTCGATCAAAAAGCCGCAATCGCCGCCGAACTGCACCCATTGCACGCCTTGCTTGACGGCCCGGACGGCGTGTGCGACGTCGGGCGCCATGCCGATGCCCACATAGCGGCCGGCCGCGCGCGATCGCGATGCGATCGACCCCACGGCTTCGACCACCCGCGGATGGTCTACCTGGCCCATCACACCCAAGGCGCCCGAGAGATCATTTGGCCCGATGACGATCGAGTCGAAGCCAGGTAGTTTGAGAATCGCATCCAGCTCTGCCAGCGCCTCGGCCGTCTCAATCTGAATCGCTAGAAAGACGCGGCGGTTGGCATCGGCGAGGTATTGCTGCAAGGGTTCGCGGCCATATGCGTTGCTGCGTCGCGGGCCGAAGCCGCGCGTGCCCTGCGGCGGGTAACGGCAGGCCGAAATCGCTTGCCGCACTTCGGCGGCCGAGCGGACTTGCGGCACAATGATTCCCTCGGCCCCGATGTCGAGCACACGCTTGATCCAACTTACGTCAGAGCACGGCACCCGCACCAAGGCGGGTGCGCCTCCGGCCCGCGCCGCAATCAGATGCGCGACGACCGACTCGAGACTGGCCGGATTGTGCTCCAGATCGATCCAAAAAAAATCGACGCTCGGGGCGAGCGCTTCGGTGACCACCGGATCGCTGAGCGTAATCGACGGTCCCAGGCACACACCGCCCCTATCGAGCCGAGCCCGAAAGGCATCGAGATGGTTCATCGGCAGTTGCATCTGGCCGAATATACCCGACGCCGCCACGAAGGAAAGATGAAAAATGGAGAAGGGGCCGTGGTGCGGCCCCTTCCCCGTGGCAACCGGTTGGATCGGTCACCGGAATGCCTAGATGCTCAGCGTGGGAAGCGAAACATTCGCGCTATCGTTCCCGGACACACCGACCGAGACACTGCCCAGAATCGGCAGGTTTAGCGACACGGTGTCATTGGCATTGACGCTGGCGCCGATGCTGCCCAGGCCCAGCGAGGTCGGAGCAATGCGTTCTTCCAACTCGTCGATTTCGAACTTTTCCTTGCGTGCCACGATGCACCTCCTCTTTCTCTGTTACGACGTTTTGCCGAGGCCACGCGGCCTCAGCCCTTGTTTTGGGAGTAATGCAGCGTCCATGCCCAACTGAAGTCGATTGCCCGTTTCAAATGCCCCGTGGGCGACATCCGGCCGCCTAAACTCTTGGCAGCCAAGGAAAAATGCAAATTGGTCGCAACCTGACGCCAGCAGCGGCCTCGCGGGGTTTGGTCGCCGAACGCACATTTTGGCCGGGTTTTTGGATAACCAGCGGTTGTGGCGAGGCGGCCCGCCACCCATTAAAGTAGTGTGTAGTTGAGACCGGTAGCCCCGGCCCTTGTGGCCGGCTACAGGCCCCGGCCCTCGTGGCCACCTGTGATCCTGGCCCAGGTGAGGTCGGCCATGTGGACCCGACTCTGCCGCCAACACACTTAGGGCGCCCGATGCAACGACGATTGATCGCCGGCAGCACGTGCTGGCTAGGCGGAATACTCGGGTGCTTCATCATGCCGCCAAACCGCGCCCATGGTCACGACCGACCTTCCGGCGAGATCGCTCAAAGCCGCTCGGTAGTCGTCGCCGAACATGGTATCGTGGCCACCAGCCAGCCGTTGGCCGTGCAGGCCGGCCTCGAGGTGCTGCGGCGTGGCGGCAACGCGGCCGACGCCGCCGTTGCCGCCGGCGCCGTCTTGGGAGTCGTCGAGCCGATGAGTTGTGGAATCGGCGGCGATCTGTTTGTCATCTATTGGGACGCCAAGTCGAAAAAACTCTACGGCCTGAATGCCAGCGGACGCAGCCCCTATGATTTGTCGCGCGACATATTCTTGAAACAAGGCCTGCGAGAAATACCCGACGAGGGGCCGCTCTCGTGGTCGGTGCCCGGCTGTGTGTCGGGCTGGGACGACCTGTTGCGGCGGTTCGGCACTTGCTCGCTGGCCGAACTGTTGCAGCCGGCGATCGACTACGCCGAGCGGGGTTTTCCGGTGAGCGAGATCATCGCCCGCGACTGGCACTCGGCTGCGGAAGGCCTGGCTCGTTGGCCCGATTCGTCCAAGACCTATTTGCCCGACGGCCGAGCGCCCACGGTCGGCCAGGTATTTCGCAACCTGCGGCTCGCAGCGACCTATCGGACCATCGCCAAAGGTGGCGCCGAGGCGTTTTATCGCGGCGAGATTGCCGAGCGGATCGTCGAATTCAGCCGGAGCAACGGCGGGCATTTTTCGCTGCGTGATTTCGCCGAGCACCACAACGACTGGGTCGAGCCGGTTTCGACCAACTACCGCGGCTACGATGTTTGGGAGTTGCCGCCCAACGGCCAGGGCATCGCGGTGCTCGAGATGTTGAATCTGTTGGAAGGTTTCGATCTAGCGGCGCTGGGACCGGGCAATCCGGAATACCTGCATCTGCTCGTCGAAGCGAAAAAGTTGGCCTTCGCCGACCGCGCGAAGTTCTACAGCGATCCGGCGTTCAACCAACTTCCCATCGCCGAGCTGATCGGCAAGCCTTACGCCGAGCAACGACGGCGGTTGATCGACCGCGACCGGGCGGCCACCGAGGTTCCGCCCGGCGAGGCTCGCCTGGCGCACGGCGACACCATCTACATGGCGGTGGTCGACAAGGACCGCAACTGCTGCTCGTACATCCAGAGCAATTACTATGGCTTCGGTTCGTTGGTCGTGCCGGGCGAACTGGGCTTCGCCTTGCAAAACCGCGGCACGCTGTTCGCGCTCGAGGCCGAACACTTCAACCGCTACGAGCCACACAAACGCCCGTTTCACACGATCATTCCCGCAATGGTCACCAAAGACGGGCGGCCCACGTTCTGCTTCGGCGTGATGGGCGGCGACATGCAGCCCCAGGGCCATGTGCAGTTGCTGGTGGGCGTGATCGACTTCAAGCTCAACGTTCAGGCCGCCGGCGATGCCGCCCGTGTGCGCCACTCAGGCAGCGCCACGCCCACCGGCCTGCCGGCCGACGCGGCCGGTGGCACGGTGTTTGTCGAGTCGGGCGCCAGCGACGAGGCCATCAAGGCGTTGGGAAGCAAGGGGCATCAAGTGAGGCGCGCCCGCGGTGGCTACGGCGGATATCAAGGCATCTGGATCGACTGGGAGCACGGCGTGCTGCACGGCGCCAGCGACCCTCGCAAGGACGGCTGCGCCGCGGGGTACTAAGAATTTGAACAGAAGGCAACGAAGAAAACAGGAGCAAGCCATGAGCATCTTGCATTTGACCCGGCGGCGTTTTCTCACCACCACAGGCGCCGGCCTGACCGCGCCTTATTGGTTTACCAGCCGCTCGCCCGCCGCCGAATCGAAAAACGACCGCCCGCTGCTGGGTGCCATCGGGCTAGGCGGCCAAGGCACCAGCATCGCCGATCGGGCCCGCAAGTTTGGCGACATCGTGGCCGTTTGCGACGTCGACCACGACCACGCCCAGCGTGCGCACAACTGGTTCGGCGGCAAGGCCGATATTTACGAAGACTATCGAAAGCTGCTCGACCGCAAGGAGATCGAGGCCGTCACCATCGGCACGCCCGACCATTGGCACACGGCCATCGCCCTGGCGGCCCTGCGAGCGGGCAAAGACGTTTACTGCGAAAAGCCGTTGACATTGACGATCGGCGAGGGGCAATTGCTCATCCAGGCCGTCCATGCAACGGGACGGGTATTTCAGGTGGGCACGCAGCAGCGCAGCGACGCGCGCTTTCGTCAGGCCTGCGAGCTGGTGCGCAACGGCCGCGTCGGCAAGTTGCAGAAGGTGACCGTCTCGCTGCCGCGATCGACCAAGGTGGGCGGCCCGTTTGAAACCAAGCCGGCCCCGGAAAACTTGAACTGGGATTTTTGGCAAGGCCAGGCGGCCGTCCACGATTATTGCAACCAGCGATGCCATCACGATTTTCGCTGGTGGTATGAGTATTCGGGCGGCATCATGACCGATTGGGGCGCTCACCACATGGACATCGCGCATTGGGCGATGGGCGTCGAGCAGTCGGGGCCGATCACAATCGAGGGCAAGATGGAACCCGCCGAGCGAAAGCGCATTGACGAGGCCCAGCACGCCAATTCGTTCAACACGCCCGCCGAATTCACGGTCGAGTTCATCTACCCCGGCGAGGTGCAGGTCGAAGTCGCCCTCGGTGGCGAAGGCGTGCTCTTCGAAGGCGACGCCGGCCGGCTCTATGTCAACCGCGGCAAGATCACCGGGAAGCCGGTCGAGGAATTGGCCGAGAATCCGCTTCCCGCCGACGGTGTGAAGCTCTATGAGAGCAACGACCACATGGGCAACTTCTTTGAGTGCATCAAGACGCGCCGCCAGCCGATTTCCGATGTGGTGAGCCAGCATCGCTCGGTCAGCGCCTGCCACCTGGCGAACCTCTCTTTGCGCCTGGGCCGCAAGCTGACATGGAATGCTGCCAAAGAACAGTTCGTCGGCGACAGCGAGGCCGACGCGATGCTCAACCGCCCGCAACGCGCGCCCTACGAAGTTGGCTGACAGGCACGCGAATCAATGGATTTTGAACAGAAGGTAACGAAGACAACGAAGCAGAAGTAGGGTGGGCCGAGTGAAACGAGTCCCAACATCGGCACCGCGCGGCCCATCGATGTTCATCTGTGGGGAACGCCCTCCGTGGCGTTCCGCGAGGGGCGAATTGACGTCGAATCGAAGTTCACGGAACGCCACGGAGGGCGTTCGCTACAGGGGCCCTTGTTTAAAATTCCCGGTCACCTTTCGGCGGCAGTGGCTAGTTTGCGCCAGGCCAAGATCGCCTTGGCGTCGAGAGAGCTGTCTCGCTGCCGCAAACGCGATAATTCCTCCAATCGCTCGGGCGGGGCGATTGCCAGAAGCTGCTTCATCGTCAAGGGCGGCTCGTCGTTGATCTTCCGCGCATCGACGACTTCTGCCACGTAGATTGTACGGTCACCCATGTCGAATCGGGCTTCCACGCGGCAGTCGAGCCAGCCAAGCGCGTCGGTCAGTAACGGAGCGCCGGTCTTTGAGGTCTCGGTAGCCAGGCCGGCAAACTTGTCGATATCGCGGCCCGATTGCAGTCCAAAGCGCCACACCAGCTCGAGTTGCTCGCGCCCCAGCAGGTGCAGTCCGAACGCGCCGCTGGCCTCGACCAATTGCCAGGTGTGGTGATGCTTTGCCAGGGCAACCAGCATCCGCGGCAACGTCTCGACCAACGAGGCGTGGCAGACAAACGTGGCGATCAAGCCGCCCCGCCGCTCACCGTCGGCGGCCGTGACCAGCCACAACTCGCGGTCAATCCGGCTGAGAAACTCTGCC
>DATFDL010000772.1:0-9360 GCA_035252155.1 Pirellulales bacterium
CCGATTCTGTACGCCAACACCGATTGGGCCGCGTCACTCTTGCCGATGTCGGCGACCGGCGGGCACGACCTCGAACACATACCCGTTGGGATCTTTGAAAAAGAACCGCTCGAACGGCGTGGCCCGCGCGGGCGCGATCAGCTCTGCGCCGTGTTGCACGAGACGCATTTTGAGCGACGCGAATTCTTCCAGGGCGAATTCGATCGCCAGGTGACGGCCATACTCTTGCTCGAACGGCGAGGGAGCGAAGTCGGGCACTTCGATCAGGTGCAGCTCTTGACCGTCGGCCATGGCCAGCCAGGCGGCGGGGCGGCCGATGTTGTTTGGCCGCTCGATCGGACGCCAGCCCAGCGTGGCCGCGAAGAAATCTCGCGCCCGCGTCACGTCGCGCGTCGCCAAGGTAAGATGTGCGAAGCTCATCCGCCGCGCCTCGAAATGCGAACCGCCGAAATGCGAATCGTAGAACGGAATTTATTCCGTTTGCCCGCCAAGGTCAACGACGCCAAGGGCGGCGCGGAAGAACGCGTTTCGAGCCCGCATGTAGCAGAATTCGTAAGAATTCTGGCCCTAGGTCGCCTTTCGCTCCGCGAAAGTAGCGCTAGTCGCCTTTCGCTCCGCAAAGTCGTGCGCGGCGATTTTAGGATCCCTCGCCAAGCGAATCGCCGCCTTCCCGCGTGTTCAAGCTGGCCCAAACCGCGAAATCGATCCCGTCAGAAATCGGCTTGGAAGAGCCATCGGCGAAGACAACCATCACCACGCCCGGATGATTGCTATCGGGACCAAGCCAGTTCGAGTTGGGACTATAAAGGGCATTGTAGAGCGGCGCGACGCCCACGATCGGCGCGTCGCCGACTTTGCCGGTCAGCTCGAAGCCCGCGGTGCCGGCGGTAGTATTGCCGCCTTCGCCGCACGGCCCTCCTTGGGCCGAAATATAAACCTCGGGCAACGAACAAGAGCCGCTGCCCGTCACGCTTTCGGTCAACGCCACCATCGCCGCGCGGAAGACCATCGGCCCGTGAAACGCCCCGCCAGGCGTGGTGCGCAAGTTTCGCCGCGATCTGCCCGAGCCGCCTTTGAGCAAATGCGTAGGCGGCCAAGGCGCGTCGGACTCAGCGCCGCGCAAGGCCCACTTTGGCGCCAGCGGCTGATCGGAATCGGCGGCGAACTCCAGCTCGGCGCTCAACGCGCGGTTGTAGTGCCCTTTGCCGGCAGCGGTAGTCGTCGCCGCGCTCGACGACGTGACTTCGGCCACCACGATGGTATGGCTCGTGCCGTCTTTGATCGAGCCGAACTTGGCGGGCTCATTGAAGGCAAACATCCCTCGCGTTCTTATCGGCGCGGTGGTCTCGCCTTCATAGGGCGCGTCCTTCTTCGTCGTTGCGGAATAAAATCCCACGCCGACGCTGCCGGCGTAGTTCATCCACATGCAGTCGCCCGGTAAATCGCCCGGCCCGTTGAAACCGGCGTCCGACGGACAGCGATACGAAGGAACCTGCTGAGATTGCAAATACCCAAAATACGATGGCGGCCTGACCGGCACACCGCCGGGCTGGCCAATTCCATACTCCTGACTTTGATTCCAAAGCGCGACCCGCTTGTTGATGGCATCGTAGAGCGACGTTCACATGAGGAAGGGCATAATGCCCACGCTCCACGGATGGTGATACGGCGATTGCGTTGTGTTCGAGATAGAGCCGAACTTATCCTTCGGGCATCCGCCCCAGAGCGCATCGGGCGGGAAGCATTTGTTAACGTCCGCGTAGCATTGCAACCCCAGGCCAATTTGCTTGAGATTGTTGTTGCACTGGGTGCGGCGGGCGGCCTCGCGCGCGCTGCGCACGGCGGGCAACATCATCGCCAGCACCAACGCAAGGATGCCGATCACTACCAATAATTCGACCAGCGTGAACGCGGCGCGCCGTCGCGGCCGGCGGCGGCCGGCAAGAAATGTTGCGGACATGGCTCGCTCCGAGATGAGGTTCGTTGCCCGATTATCATTATAGCCGATCGGACCGGTTGAGCTACAATTGGCAAGATGCTTCAATGGGCGACAACCATGAACCAGACTGAGATCACCGTTGTCCGAGCCATCCCCGCGGTGAGCGCCGACGTGTTCGATGCGTGGCTGGATCCGAAATGCCCCGGCGGGCTGTGGTCGGCGGCCGATCGCCTCATTCACAACGCGGTTGTGGACGGCCTGTTTTATATGGCGGTGAAGCATGAGGGCCGGATATGGCCGCATTACGGGCGTTTCCTGCGGATGGATCGGCCCCGTTGCGTCGAGCACACCTGGGTATCGGAGGCGACGAAGGGCGTCGAGTCGACGGTGACCGTGACGTTCGAGCCGAAGGGCAATCAGACGGAGATGACACTGCGTCACTCTGGCTTGCCCGACGAGGAAACCGGGCGCGCGCACCAGGACGGCTGGACCTGGGGTTTATCGAAGCTCGCCGAGTACTTTCAAGCAAAGCTAACACGCGCCTGACGTGCCCGCCGTTTGGATGCGGCGCTTCAATCTTCCACACCAATCGGTGCCGAACGGAGTACGCCGGGGCATCGCTTAGGCTCTGCCCCAGCCACCGGCGGTTAGTCGGTTCCCTGCTTCTTTCTTATCCGTGCCTATCCGCGCCATCCGTGGTCTCTCCATCGGTCAGTTGGCCGCGGCCGTCTCGGGCTTGGGCGGCTCGAACTTGCGAATCTCCTGGCCATTGTCGCCGTTCCACTCGCGCAACACGCTGTCTTGCCCGCCGGCCAGCTCGATTTTGCCGTCGGGCGTGGTGGCCGACGCGTACACAAAGTCGCTCGCGCCGCCGAAATTGCGCACGTTCTGCCCGTTGTCGGTGTTGTAGAGCCGCACGCTGGTGTCGCCCGCGCTGACTAACACCATCGAAGTGCTGCCGATAAAGTTGATCGACGTGACTTCCTTGGCGATGCCCTGGATCGTGCGCAATTGGTCGCCACTGGCAAAGTCCCAAACTTTCACCACATTGTCGGCACCGCAACTGGCCATCACCTTGCCGTCGGCCCGCCAACGCACGCCCAGCACGTGGTGCGTGTGCCCCTCGAACGAACGCACGAACTTGCCGTCGGCCACCTGAAACACCTTGATGAACTTGTCCGATCCGCACGAGGCCAACAGCTTGCCGTCGGGCGAAAAGTCGAGGCCCAGCACCGTGTCGCTATGCGCTTCGGGCAGGTCGCGCGCCAGCGTGCCGTCGGCCACATTCCACAATTTCAATTCGCCCGCTCGTGAGGGATCGCCGCCGCCCGAAGCCAGCAGCTTACCGTCTGGACTGAAGTCAAGCGCGGTGACGCGATCGACTAAGGGCGACATCGGGCCGCCGCCGATGGTGCGGGCCAGCGTCCACTCGGGCATGGTGTTGAAGACGACCGCCGATTTGTCGGCCGCGGCGGCAACGATCTTATTCGGCCCGGCGTACGCCACGACCAGCACCGCGCCGGCTTGCCCGCCATAGACTTCGCCCACCGCGCCGGTTTCGGCGTGGAAGGTATGCACCAGTTTGTCATCGCCGCCCACGGCCAACTCCAGGTTGTCAGGCGAGAAAGCGACCGACTTAAAGGGCAGTTCGCCCGCGGTGGCAGCCTTCTTGGCGGTTTCCAAGGCCGCCTCGGTTTCTTTTACCTTGGCCTCGGCGGCCTGCTGCACTTGCTTGGCCATAGGCACGGCGTCGGTGGCGCGCTTCGCGGCGATGTTCGCCGAATCGAGCGCCTTGTCGGCCGCCAGCTTAGCGGTCTCAGCGGCCTGCCGGGCGTTTTCGGCGTCGTTGAAAGCCTTCGTCTTGGCGGCCAGATCGTCGGTGGCGGTTTTTTGCTTGGCTGCGGCTTCGGCGGCGGCCTTTTCCGTGGCGGCTTTCGCGTCTTGGGCCGCTTTCAGTTTTGTGGCGGCTTCGGCTGCGGCCTGATCGGCCGCCTGCTTGGCTTTGACCAAATCTTGGTTATTGGCGTCCGCGTTGAGCGCGGTCTGGGCCTTGGCTACGGCCTCGACCGCGGCTTTGTTGGCAGCTTCCGCGTCGGCCAACGTTTTGACGGCCGCCGCTTTGCCCTCTTCGGCTGTCTTGGTTACCGCCGCGGCATCGGCCACCACTTTGTCGGCGGCCACTTTGGCTTCCATCGCCTTCTTAGCCGGCTCCGTCTTCTCGGCCAAAGCCTTTTCGGCCGCCGCCTTGGCCTCGGTCGATTTCTTGACGTTTTCGGCTTCGGCCTTGGCCGCGTTTTCGGCGGCGGTCACGGCGGCGTTTTCGGCATTGAGCTCGCTCTTGCGGGCGGCCACGGACCGCTCAAACTCGGCGGCTTGAAATTGCAAGCGATAGTCGCCCTTCAGCTCAGCGACCTGCTGAAAATTCTGCCCGTTCCACAGCCGCACCACGTTGCTGGCGCCGGCGGCGGCGATGCGTTGGCCGTCGGGCCGCACGGCCACGCTCGTTACGGCGGCACCGTAGTTGAGCTGCTGCATCTGCTGCGCGTTGTCCAGATTCCACAGCCGCACGCTGCCGTCCTGGCTGCCGGAAAGGATTTGGTTGGGAGCGTTGGGCATGGCGGCCAGCGCGGTCACCGGTTGGCCGTGACCTGGAATCGGCCTAATGAAAAGCATCGACCAGACGCGTACGCTCTTGTCGGCCGAGGCGCTGATGACCAACTCGCCTTTTTCGCCCAGCGAACCCAACCCGACGATTGGGCCGGCCTGCTCGGCGAAGGCTTGCAGTGTCTCGCCACCAGCGAGGCTGAAGACCATAACTTCGCTGCCGCCCGCTCCGCCGCCGATCACGCGCTGGTTGTCGGCGCTGAAGGCCACGCTGCGCACAGGACCGCTAAAGCCCGTGAACTGCGGCTTGGGGCCGGGCGAGCCATTGCCGGCGTTCCACACGCGCACCGACTTGTCTTCGCCGGCGGTCGCCAGCCATTGGCCATCCGCGCTGATGGCCAGATCGTGAACGGGTCCGCCGGCCTGCGCGGCATAACGCTGGGCGCCGTCGCCGGATTGAAAGGCCCGCAACGTGCCATCGGCCGAAGCGCTATAGATCAGGCCGCCATCGTTGCTGTAGGCCAGTCCGCTGATCCGGCCGGTGTGGCCCATCAGCGGCCGTTCGAGCGCCGGTGTTTCGGCGAGTTTCCAGACCGAGATGGCGCCATCCGCCGCGCCACTGACGGCCTGATTGCCCGACGGATGAATGGCCACGGCTTCAATGGCAGCCGGCGCGTCGACTTTGACAACCTGCTGACCAGCGGCCACGTCCCAGACTCGCAGCGTCTTGTCGGCGCCGCCGCTGACCAACCGCGTACCGCCAGCTTGGAACCGCACGCTATTCACAGGGCCGGCATGTCCCGCGAGTGTCTTGGTCACTTGCCAACTGGAAGAATCTTGCAATTGAATCGACCCGTCGGCCAACGCCAGTGCCACGAGTTTGCGATCGGGGCTGACGGCCATCGCCGTCACGGCGGCAGGCAGAGCGGCGAGCGAGCGCGCCGGGCCGGCGGGCATGTTCCACACTCGCAACAGATTGTCGCCCCCGCCGGTGACCACCTGCCCGTTGCCGGCGATGGCTAGCGATTGCACGGGCAGCGGCAAGTCGATGCGTCCCGCAGGTGCGCCGTCGCCCACTTGCCAGACGCGGACGCTCTTGTCGGCCGAAGCTGAGATGAGTTTCGCATTGTCCGCCGTGAAGCGCAGAGCCGTGACCGCGGCGGTGTGGCCGGCCAAGGTTTTAGCAGCCTGTCCGGTAGTCAGGTCCCACAACTTGATGCTATTGTCAGCGGCGGCGCTGGCAAGCCATTTGCCGTCGGCACTGGCGGCGATTGTCTGAGCATTCTCGGCGGCGGCGGTGTCGAACGTCGCCAGCCGAACATCGCGCGGGCGTTGCCAGAGCTTGATGGCGCGGTAACCGCCCGAAGCCAACAGCGATCCGTCGGGGCTGAAGGCCAGCGATTGAATCAGGTCAAGGTCGGCCACGCCCGGCTGCTTATAGACGCCCGTCTTCAACAGCTCGGGATCGGTCAATCGGCAGACGAAGCGGCCGGTGGGCAGATGATAAATGAAGATCTGGTTTGCCCGGCCGCAGGCGGCGAACTGCCCGTCGGGCGTGACGGCCACGGCGTAAATGGGATTTACGCCGGCGGGCAGCGGCTGCCAATGCACTTCGCTTCCCGCGCCGCTGACGATGCCCGCCGCTCCCTGATCGATCCAGAGTTTGATCAGCCCCAGCTCTTCGGGCGTGAGCGGCTTCGCGGCCACTTTGTTATCCGGGGGCGGCATGAGCGAATCGGTCTTGCCGGTGGCCCGACCCAGCAACAGGCTTTCAGCGCCGTTCTTGGGCACGACGGCAGGGCCGCTATCGCCGCCCTTGATGATCGACTGCGGCGTTTCGAGCACCAGTCCACTTTCGTGCTTGGTGGCGTTGTGGCAGGCCACGCAGTTCTTTTTGAGCAGCGGCAGCACCTCGCGCTCGAAGTCGACCGGCGTATCGCGCTTGATCTCGGCGATGGCGATCACGTCGTCGGCCGCGGCATGCCGTGCCAGCATAGCGGCCGAAAGGATAGAAAGAGACGCAATCCAAACTGAAGGGCAGTTCCGTGGCATAACGAGCTTCCGGGAAGGATTTTCAATGCAGTCGTTCGGCCCGGCGGGCGACCACTTGGGGTCGTATTTCGGCCGATTGGCGGGTTTAGACTACCCTATCGCGCCGGCGGGCCGTTGACAAGAGTTTGGCACCGGCGCCGGGCCTGTGGTAGGGCGCGGTAAAGGTGCGACTGTGTCCGGAAGGTGGCAAGCGGCCGCAGCCGCGTGCCTGCACGATCTGGTGTTGATCGGCCCATCTCCGAAGCGGATAATGAAACGGGCGTGATCCCAGATGGTGCTCGGATGCCGAAACCGACCAAGCAGCAGGCCGAGGCATTAGCGGCGCTGGGGTTAGCCGGCGACCAACTGGACGCCTTCTGCGGCGGAGAAGAGGTCGTCTTTTTCTTTCCAACACAAAAGGAGCCGGGCATTGGCGTCATTCAATTGGCGGCCGAACGACTTCGTTGCGGGATTGTTTCGATTAAAGACCCGGGCGGTGGACTCATGTCGTTGGCACGCTTCCGGGCAAATTCATTCCGGGTAGCGAGAGCGTTCCAAGTGACGGAGCTCGAGTTGTTCGGCGCCGCGGTCGTTAACCCGAGGTTCGCCGAGCTCTTGCAGAGGCAGTCTTTCGTGCGACGAATTGTTGCCTGCCCCGATGACTTGGGCGGTGGAGAGATGGAGATTCTGGCGAAGACATTCGAGGTGCCGTTCGATGAGTGAATTCAGCAGCTACGACCAACTTCGTTTGGCAGGCAAGACCGCCGCGGAAGTGTACGCC
Organism: Pirellulales bacterium; assembly: GCA_035252155.1. GTDB lineage: Bacteria > Planctomycetota > Planctomycetia > Pirellulales > JAICIG01 > JAICLL01. The sequence continues at coordinate 7,356 of DATFDL010000772.1, forward strand.
ACTGCCAAGGCGCATGGCATGGACGACATACGTGCGATTCGCATGTTGCGCACGGTGTTTGGCATGTCGCTGGGCGAAGCCAAGGAGGCAATTGGTGTCGCAAAGACGTTTGTCGAGCCGCAAGAAGTTGCTGTTGGCACGACGGTCTACTGGGAAGGGGCCGACACGGTCGATGGTCCGTGGATCGCCCAGGCGCGCGTCAAAAAAATCGAAGGTGATTGCGCGGTGATTGCCGATCACCGAAAATTTTTGATTCGGCCCGAGGGCCTGGTTGAAGTTGAGCCGCATGGCCTGCTCGAACGAATACGGCTGAGTTACTTCGAGAAAGGGCTGGCCAGCAGATTGCAGCAGTCGGCGGAATTCTGGCAAGAGCTGGCTACGCTCGGATACGGCGGCTCATAAGGTCCGGCGGCTAGTTTGTTTCGTTGATGCGGCGACACTAGTCCTGACGCACCCACGCTTGGGCATCGCGCTGAATCGCTTTGAACTTCTCGTCCTCGACCGGACCAACGACATATAGGCGGCTCATCCGCAAGCGAAGCTGGCTCAAGTGGTGAATGACGCTGTTTTTATCCTCGACCAAGGGTCGCACTGATCCATCACGCTCTCGAACGTGGATTAGCTCGGCGGCCTCGTCAGGCGGAACGTCGCGCATTTCCGACAGCGCGACGTACGGCCCGAGCGACTCGAACTTAATGTCCTTCGGATCTTCCCAAATCCATCGCGTTCGGTCGATGCGGTACTTGGCGGCCAGCTCCCTGATCTTCTTGGCCCGGTCCTTAACGAACAGAGAATAGTCGGCCGGCAGGCTCGCCGATTGTTGTCCGAGCACGGCTACCTCGTGCACGAGCCTGGGCGGCTCGCGCTGTTTGAGCCATAGGCAGAGGTCACCTATCTTGCTCGGTTTCTTTTGCGACGCGAACCGGTCGATGAGTCGATCCACGTAGCCGTCGTGGAAATCGAGAAACGCATCCGTCAGGACGATGGCCTCGATGTCGGCGCCGTCGCGATAAATACGGCCGCTTTTGCGCAACAGCCAGAGGATGTGGCGCACGAGTGCCTCAAAGGCGAAGATCGTCTTGTGCATGTAGACCGTCTTATACATGAAATACCGAGCAACCAGAAAATGCTCGGCGGCGGCCGCCGCCTTGTACGACACGACGAGCCGCCCGTCGTCGGCGACATCAAGATTGTTCAGTAAATAATGGAGATCGATGCGGCCATAAGGAACGCCCGTGCCCAGCGAGTCACGAACCATGTAATCCATCCGGTCCATGTCGAGGCTGCTGTGGATAAGCTGGTTGTAGGCGGCCTTCGGGTGCTGGCCGCGGATGATCGAGGCAATCTCCTCCGGGTCGAAGGCGTTTTCGGACAGTTTTTGAGCGATGTCGGGCCGTTGGGTGATCACGAGTTGACCAATTTTTTCGTGGTCTGGGTAGCGGGCCGCGGGGTCATCAATCGCCCTCCTCGTTCCCTTCGGTTGCGCCAAGTACGTCGGGCGGTGCCTGTCGCGATCGACGTATTCCATCAGGTGCGAGTACGGGTAATGGCCGACGTCGTGCAGCAGGGCCGCCACCCGCATGATTCGCCGGTCCGCATCCGTGAGCTTGCCTCGATTGACGAGGAAGTCGATGACGGAGCTCATAATGCGGAAGACGCCCAACGAATGGGCGAATCGCGAGTGCGAGGCGTTGGGATAAACCAGTGATGCGAGGCCGAGCTGCTTCAGCTTGCGGAGCCGCTGGAAAGAAGGGGCGTCGATCAACTGCTCTTCGACAGCGCTGATTCCGATGTCGCCATGCACCGGGTCGCAAATCACCTTATGCCGGTAGTTTTCCGCCACCTGGCGCCCGCCATTCAAGAAACGACCTTAGCCTTGATCAAACCAGCATCATCGAGTTGCTGCCACGCAAGTTTTGCGTCGCTCTTCCGCTCCGCGAACTGGGGCTTTGTCTCGGCGAGCAGTCCAAACGCCTTCGGAAAATCCGGGCGTTCGCCACCCGGA
>DATFDL010000773.1:0-11822 GCA_035252155.1 Pirellulales bacterium
ATCTCGATGCTGACATGTCGCACTGATGCCGCGTGAAGTATCGCCACGGCAACCCTTGCACTGCCAACAAGTTTCAGGCGAACATGGGCAAATGCACTGCGCACTGATCGGTTTGGGCGCCAATCTGGGCGATCGCGAGCAGACGCTCGACGCTGCCCGTGCGCGGCTCGATGAGTCGGCCGGCCGCGTGATGTCTTGCAGCCGCTGGTATGAGACCGAGCCGGTGGGCGGGCCCGGTGGCCAGCAGCCGTTTCTTAACGGTGCCGTGACGCTCGAAACCTCCCTCAGTCCGGCCGAACTGCTGGCGGTGTTGAAAGATTCGGAGAAGCAGCTCGGGCGGCGACCCGCAGAGCGCTGGGCCGCACGGGCCGTCGATCTCGATCTTTTGCTGTATGACGAGTTGGTGCTTGAAACGCGCGAGCTGACGGTGCCGCACCCGCGGATGGCGTATCGGCGGTTCGTGCTCGAACCCGCCGCCGAAATCGCCCCCGACATGCGCCACCCGCTGATCGGTTGGACGGTGTGCCAGTTGTTCCAGCATTTGCAGCAGGCCGCGCCCTACCTGGCGATCGGCGGATTACCGGGCGTTGGCAAAACGCGCCTGGCACGCCGGCTCGTCGAACGGGGCGGAGGCCGGCTACTGCTTGACTCGGCGCCCTGTGAGCCGGAACTCGAAGCCATCGCGCGGCGGGCCGCACTACTCGCTTGCCATGGATCGGCCCGCGGGGTGTGCACCATCTGGCCCCGCGATCTCTGGACGATCAGCGATTTCTGGTTCGACCAGTCGCTTGCCTGGGCGGCCGCCCAAACCGACGAATCGCAGCGCGCCGCGATCGAAGCCGCCTGTCGGCTGGAGCGGCGAGTCACCATGCCGCCCAAGCTCGTCGCCGTGCTCGAACCGGGCTCTACCGCCGACGCTGCCGGATCAATTGATGCCGAGATGGCGGAGCGCTATCGCCGGGCGATGGGCGAACTGGTGCGGCGGCCCGATCAACCGGTCATCCGGCTTTCCGCCGATAAACCCGACGAGGCCGAAGTGGAACTGCTAGCCGCGATGCGCGCCATGCGGTAAACATGGATTGCATTCGGAGGATGGCCTTCGAGGCCGTCGTGCTCTATTTTCGACGGCCTGGAAGGCCATCCTACGAATACCATAACGTTCATCAACAACCACACCAACCCGAAGCGCAAGATTTGGTTTTGCACTTTCGACCCCATCGAGCTTGTCTCGATGGTGAAGAAGACGGCGTGCTAGCCGCGAAATGCAGGGTTTCTGCGACCCCATCCAGCTTGTCTGGATGGTGAAGGAGATTTCGGTTCACGTTGCTGCCCCGCGATGACTGATTCACCATCCAGACAAGCTGGATGGGGTCTTGTTCGTTGTTTTGCGGCAGTTTTTAGCTCACCATCTCGTTCACCATCCGCACAAGGCGGACGGGGTCCGAAAAAGCGCAACATCAAAAAGCAAGCGAGGAGACCCCGGAATCCCGCGGGTGTCTCGCTTGCGCTTCGGGTTGGTGTGGCGATCGGTGGCTGGGGCAGAGGCTTGCCGATGCCCCGGCGTTCCACCAACCGGGGCATCGCTAAGGCTCTGACCCGGCCACCGCTGAGAAAATAGCCAACTATTTCGAATATGGACCTCAACGATATTCGCTCTTCGCCTCGCCTGGTGACCAAGCTCGCCGACTTGCGCGCGGCCCTGGCCGAGGTGCGTCGAGCGGGCAAGTCGATCGGGCTCGTGCCGACGATGGGCGCCTTGCACGCCGGGCACATCAGCCTGGTTGAGCGATCACGGCGAGAATGCGATTTCACGGTGGTGTCGATCTTTGTCAATCCCACGCAGTTCGGGCCACAGGAGGATTTTGCCCGTTATCCGCGCGATCTTGATGCCGACCTTCGCTTGCTGCAGCCGACGGGCGCCGACCTGGTCTTCGCCCCCGAACTCGACGAGGTCTATGGGCCGCGCCACGCGACTTTTGTCGAGATGCACGGCGTGGCCGAACCGCTCGAAGGCCGCTGCCGCCCCGGGCATTTTCGCGGCGTGGCGACCGTGGTGCTCAAGCTCTTCAACATGGTTACGCCCGACCGGGCCTACTTCGGGCAGAAAGACTATCAGCAGTCGTTGGTGATCCGCCGCTTGGTGGCCGATCTCGATCTGCCGATCGAGATTCGCGTCTGTCCGACCGTGCGCGAGCCCGACGGCCTGGCCTTGAGCAGTCGCAACGTTTATCTCACCGCGGCCGAGCGCCACGAGGCCCTGGCCATCAGCCGCGCCCTGCGCCGCGCCGGTGAAGTGGTGCAGTCGGGCGAGCGACGTGCCGACGCGGTTCTGGCCGCGATGCAAGCCGTGCTAGCCGAATCGCCCGGCCTGAGCTTGGAGTATCTGGCGATCGTCGATGCGGAGACACTGGAACCGGTCGCCATCATCGACCAGACGGCGATTGCCGCCGTGGCCGCTTTCGTCGGGCGCACACGGCTGATCGACAACGTGCTGCTTACGCCGTAGAAGCCTCAAACGTAAGTCAAGCGTGACGTGAGAGTGGTCATGATTGATAGGACTCACCGATGGGTGCCACGGCATCCGCCGCGGCGGTGTTGAGCTCGAAACGAATGCGCGGCGCATTTCGCCGCGGTGGACGCCGTGCCGGCCAGTCTTCGAGCGGGCCGGTGAGCCAATCTGCACGGCGTCCGTCGCAGCGGCCGCGCGGATGCGTGTTGCTGCGTCCATGGCGCTGCGACGGATGCCGTGGCACCCTGGCGCGTGCTTCCAAACTGACAATCCATACCATGAATCACTAAGTACGAGTTCACATGCCCGATTGCCGCTTGTTGCTCGATCCACCCGCTGACGGCGCCTGGAACATGGCGGTCGATGAGGTGTTGCTGATGCACGCCGCACGGGAAGGTATTTGGAGCTTGCGGTTTTATGGATGGAATGAAGCGACCGTTTCGCTCGGCTATTTTCAGCCGATCGGCGAGCGGCAAAGCCACGCGGCCAGCCGTCACTGCCTGGTGGTACGCAGGCCCAGTGGTGGCGGGGCGATCGTACACGATCGTGAATTGACCTATTCGCTGGCCGCGCCGATCGGCCGCGCCGCCGATGCCGGCCGACGGCTCTATCACTCGCTCCACGCCGCACTGGCCGAGATGCTGTGCGGCCTGGGCGTGGAGGCGAGGTTGTGCCCAGCGGCTTCCTCGCACGACGGCCCGCGCGGACCGTTCCTGTGCTTTCAGCGGCGGGCCGAAGGCGACGTGTTGCTCGGCGATGCGAAGCTGATCGGCAGCGCCCAGCGGCGGTTTCAAAATGCCGTGCTGCAGCATGGCAGCCTGTTGTTGTGCGCCTCGCCGGCCGCCCCCGAACTGCCGGGCGTCGAGTCGCTCACGGGCGTCCGGCTGACAACCGACGAGTGGCGCGGGCGGGTCGCCGAGTCGATTTCAGCGGCCTTCAATCTACGGCCAAATCCCTATCGGCTGAACGACGATGAGCATAACCAGGCCCACCGCTTGAGCCGCGAAAAATACGGCCTGCCCGCCTGGAACTACCGCAAATAAGGACGCGCCCGGATTTTTTACGCAAATTCTTTTGACTCGCGTGCCGCGAGATGTTAGCTTGACGGTCAGAGGCAAAAGTCGGACCCATCCCTCACCAAGAGGGTTGATTTTTGTCCGCGGGCTTGTGAAACTCAGATCTGCGCATGCAATGAAGAGGCTTGCGCGGGTTTCCTAGCGGAACTGAGAAGGGCGGAACTGAGAAGGGCATCGATGAGCGTTCGCGGTGCCGCATTTCGTGCGGCTGCGGTGCCTGCTTACGGCTTTTCGATTCATTGAAGTAGTTCGCAATTGCCGCCGAAAAAGCGGAGTTTGGCTGCCAGGCCAAGTTCCGTTCAAGGCCATGATGGTCGCAGTGCCGATGATCTTGCAGGGGCCGATGATCCTTCCAGGGCAGTTAAACGATCTGGGGCAGTTAAACGATGCTGGGGCAGTCGAGAATATTGATAAATTGTGTTTCTGGTCCTACCCCCCACACGTCTCTTTGCCAAGGAGCGACCTGAAGTCTAAGCAGAGGGGATTCGCCAATTACCTGTCTTTTTTTGATCCCCCCATCGTTCTCGTCACCTCTGCGGGAGCCTCGTCGCGCCAATGGAAGTAAGACTTAAGGTTCAAGTGGGCAAAAACGTGGGTCAGGAACTGCTGGTTCCTGGTCCGAAATTCTTTATCGGCCGTGCCGAGGACTGCCAACTCCGTCCGCGCAGCGACTTGATCAGTCGCCACCACTGTGTGCTGTTGGTCGAAGAAAGCTTTGTCGCGGTTCGCGACTTCGGCAGCAAAAACGGCACGCTCGTCAACGGCCAGCGGGTGGCGGGCGAGCAAGAGATCAAACACGGCGACCGGCTGACGGTCGGGCCGTTGGAATTTGAGGTGGTGGTGCAGGTCGCCGCGCCGTCGAAGAAACGCCCGCCCGTCGAGAGCGTGAAAGAGGCGGCTGCAAGAACTGCCGAAGGGCACGGCGAACAGGTCGATGTCAGCCAGTGGCTGACCGAGAAAGACGTCAAGGACGGCCACACCGAGACCCGCGTCATCAATACCCACGAAACGAGCGAGCTTGATTTCGGCAACGGCGACAGCGGGCATGGGTCGGCGGGGGAGCATCCGGACGTCAAGCAGCCCGAACCAGTCGCGGTTGTGACCAAAGCGCCCGACAAGGCCGCGGCCAAAAAAGCGCCGGGCAAGCTGCCCGTCGCGGCCAATGACCCGGCCGACAGCCGCTCGGCCGCCGCCGACGTCTTGAACAAATTCTTCAAACGCCGTTGATATGTCTTCTGCCGACGACGAATCTCTGAAGCGACGCTATCGCGAGTTTCTCGACCTGATGCCGCTGACGGTGGCCATTGCCGGGCTGCCCGAAAACAATACTGCCCGCAGTTTCACCACCGAGCAGATGGAGGGGCGGGCCCAGGTGTTGGCGACGGCCTTTAAGATCGCCCGGCAGACCGTGCGAGAAGCGATCAAATAGAGGGGGTCGGAGGTCAGAGGCCAGAGGTCAGGGCTTCTGTTCTTCCCTGGCCCCCGGCCCCCGGCCTCTGACCTCCGGCCTCTTTTCTGCGTTTGACCGCCCGCCGCCGGCCGACGTATAGTTAAATAGACGGGTACCACAGCGGGTGAGCACGAGCGAATGAAGGCGACCAAACAACGTAAACAGGCGGCACTGCTCGGCTTGGGGCTAGACAATCAGGATGGGCACACTCGCTTGACGCGAGGCAAGAACTTCGTGCTTTACGGCGGCTCGCAGGATACCCATGCCCAAATGCAGGAAACGGCGATCAAAATCAACGAGCAGCTCGACCGCAGCGGCAAACGCCTGGAAGACGTTTCGCCCGGCGAGTTTTCTGAGATATTTCGAGAGGCGACGGGTTAAGAGTTCCCAGGTGGCAGTGCCCACCATAATCGGTTTTGACCTTCAAAATCGGCAATTCTGGGAACCGCCATGTGGCACAGCCGCCCTCGGCTGTGTCGCCGACGCCAATCGGCATTACGGAACCAGCCGAGGGCGGCTGGTCCACAATGCCGATTTTGAAGGTCAAAACCGACCAGACTGCCTGGTTATCTTGGACGATGGCCTTCCTGGGCCGTCCAGAGTGAATGGGGCGGCCTGGAAAGGCCATCCTCCGAACTTGAAACCGGGCCGGCACGTGCCGGGTATCCTATGTTGGTGACGCGCTGAGGCAGCCGAGGGTAAACCCTTGCCCGATGATGTTCCTGAGCTCGTGCGGCGCTGTCTGTCGGGCGACGAAGCGGCCATGGCCGAGCTGATCGACCGTTTCCGCGGACAGGTGTTCGGCCTCTGCTACCGGATGCTCGGCCACCGCCAGGATGCGGAAGACATGACGCAAGAGGCGTTCGTGCGGGCCTTGCGCAGCCTGAATCGCTGGGACAGCCGGCGCGAGTTTCGTCCGTGGCTGCTGGCGATCGCGGGCAACCGCTGCCGCACGTTGCTGGCGTCGCGGCGAAAAGTGCCCCGGCCTACCGGCGAGGTGGACTACCTGCCCGACGCGCGTCCCGACCGGCAGCAGCAGTTGAACCTGGCCGAAGAGGTGCGGCTGGCGTTGAGTTATTTGCGTGAGGAGTATCGACAGGCTTTGGTCTTGTTCCACGAGCAGCAGTTGGGTTATGCCGAGATTGCTGAAGTGCTCGACTGCCCGGTGGGAACGGTAAAGACATGGGTACACCGCGCGCGGCGCGAATTGGCCGATCACTTGCGGCGGCGCGGCGTGCTTGAGGAGACTGATCATGCAGTGCGAAGAATTTGAAGTGCAACTGAACGAGGCGCTCGACCGCCGCTCGCCGTTGACCGCGGTCGAGGCGCTCGCTCATCAGCGGGCCTGCCCGGACTGCCGCCAGCGGGCGTCGGCCTATGGGCTGATCGCCCGCGAACTGGCGCAAGCTTCGCTGCCGGCGGCTCCGCAAGATCTGACCGAGTGCGTGCTCGCCGAGGTGCGGCGTCCTGCGACGTTGCGCTTCAGTCCAAGACGCCGCGCGGCCTTGGTGTTGGCCGCGGCGGCGACGCTGCTGGTGGCGGTGGTTGGCGTGCGGCTCATGGGCCGCGGCGACATCGGCCCCGCCGCCGCGCAACAGGTGGCGGGCAAGAGCGAAAAGCCTGTTGCGAAGCGGCGACGGGCCCCGTCGCCCCAACAAGGCGTGAACGCACCATCGGATCGCGTGGCGGTGGCCCCCAAACAATCGGAGCCAAAGCCGGCCAGCGAGATCGTGCCGTCGATTTCCGACACCGCCGCCTTGCCCGCCGCCGAATGGGCGCAGCAGGTGGCCGACGGTTTACAGCCCGTCACACGACCGACCTTGGGCGCGGCCACCGGTTTTTTGCAGGTCTGGGGCCTCGGCCAAAAGCGCCCGCCTGCGGCGCAGGGACCACGGTCCTAGGGCGTCGGTTGTAAGGAATCATGTCGATGGGTTTTGACGAACAAGATTGGCAAAACACGAACGGGTCTGTAGGGAACGCCCTCCGTGGCGTTCCGCGAACTGCGAGTCGACATCATCCCGCCCCTCGACGGAACGCCACGGAGGGCGTTCCCTACAGCTTCTCGCGCGTTGCACGGCAAACATGCCAGTTGCCGCCGACTGCTCTTGCGTATGTCTTGTTGGCCGTCGCGTTGTTGGCCGGCGTCTCGACCACGGGGCTGGCAGTCGAAACGGCGCAGCCCGCCGCGCCCAGCGTCGAGCTGTCACGTTACGTCTCGCCCGACGTGGGCCTGTGCCTCGAATTCCGGCAGCTTGAAACGCACACTCGCCGTTTCGTCGAGGGCGAGCTTTATCGGCGATTGCAGAACTTCCCGCCCTTTGCGGCGATCTTGGAACAACAGCGTCCGCACTGGGCCGCCATCGCCGGCGAGGTCGAGCGGCGCACGGGCGCGACGGTCGAGCAACTCTATACCGGGCTGTTGGGTCGCCAAGTGTTGTTCGCCGTCTGGCCGCCGGCCGAGGGTCGCTCGCCCAAAGGCGACGCCCTGCTGTTGATCGAAGCCGCCGATCGCGATCTGCTTAATGAATCGTTGCGTCGTTTGGTCGAAGCCCGCCGTTCGGCGGGCCGCTGGCACGGGCGGCGAACGATCGAAGCCGTGGGCCAGACCTTTGCCATCGAAGTGATCGCCCGCGACGACGAGCCGACCGATATCTATCTGGCCGTCGACGGCGCACTGGGGATCATGGCGACGAGCGAAGCGGTGGTGCGCGGAGTCATCGAGCGCCGCGGGGCGTCGGCCACCGATGCGGACTCGCTGGCGTCGCTCGCTGCCTACCAAGCCGCCGTAGGCCGGCTCTCTACCGACTGCGTGGCGCGGGTCTTCATCAGCCCGCGCGCCTGGGACGCCGCGCTGTTGGCCGATCTGGCGCGCAAACCGCCAGGCAGTGAAGAGGCGCACTCGCAGCAGATTGTCGTCGACGCCTGGCGGGCCACCGAGTATGTGGTGGGTGGAATCGAGCTGACCCCGCGACTGGCCTGCGAGCTTGCCTGGCAATGGCAGGCCGACGCCCTGCCGCCGCCGCTGCGCGAAATCGCCGGCGGGCTGGCCGGCCGTGCGCAGTTGCTCGATCGCATCCCGGCCGATGCTTGGCTCGCCGTCGCCGGGCGAATCGACCTTGCCCGTATCGTGCGACACATGATCGCGCAAGAATGGCGCGCCAACAAGCGGTCCGAAAACATCAAGCCCGAAACGATTCTTGCCTGGTCCTTGTCCGCCGGGCTGGGACCCAATTTTACAGCCTATTGCCGCTCGCCCTCAAACCATCTGGCCGGGCCCGGCCCGGTAGCCCCGGCCCCTGTGGCCGGCCAGCCCGTTGCCGACGCTCCTCAGCCGTCGGTTGGTGACGCCGGCATCGAAGCCGTGGTGGCTGTGCAAACCAGGCCGTTGGAGCCTGTTGATTCGTCGCCGTCCTTTGCCGAAACTGCCGCACCGCTCGTGCACGCGCTGCTCGCGGCCGCAGTCGAAGCCGCCAATGCGAAAAACCCCTCGGAGCTCGCGACAATCGAAACCACCACCCATGAAAGCCTCTCGGTGACGGCGGTCTCGGGTCTCAAGGCCGGCGGTCGGCCGCTGGCATTTGCTTACGCCGTGGCGGAAGGTGTCTTCTGGCTCGGAACCTCAGCCGACGCCGTGCGTCATTCCGCCGGCGCGGCACCGGACGAATCGCTCTTGGCCCGTGCCGAGATTCGCCGGCAGCTTGGCTCGCTCATCAACGAGCCCAGCGACATGTTTTATATCGATCTCTCGCGCCTGCGCAGCCTGCTGGCCGCCGGTCCCGAGGCGGTAGGTTTCTTGTGGGAGGGCAAATCGCTCGACCCCGCTGCGCGTCGGCAGCAGTACGAAACTCTGGTCGCACTTTCTCAACTTGCCGACCGTCTGTTGGCCAGCGTACAAATCGATACCGCCGGCGTTTCGGTCGTAGTTAGCTTGGGAGCGGGGCTTCCGACACACGAAGTTCGATAGAATTGCTTTGCGCCAATGCCTGCTTCGGATCGTATATTCATCTCGGGGCGAAATGTCTTCGCGACGCCTGCTCGAATGTGTGCCGGCCATCCACAGCATCCTGGTTCGATCGCGCAAGCCGCGCGATTGCTGGGCCGCAACCCGTTTTTTGTGGATGAAAACGGGTACGAACGTGAGATCATTGGCGCCGCGATTAGCCCGAATAATGGCGCGATCGCATACGTCGAAACGCGCGCGAAAGACGTGGGTGTCAACCAATACCGCGAACGGCTACTCGACGTTTCAATCAAGGTACATATTGATGACAGAACCGGTAACCATCTTGCGGCGGATATCGAATCGTACAATCCATTCTTCGGATGTGACGTCCGTTTTTTTGAATGGATGGGGCACTCGGTTCTGCTGATTTATCAAGAGAAGCACTGGACATTCGCCTGTCGATTTGGCGATGTTTGGCCACCGCAATTCGTCAAGATCGAAAATCGTTGGATGATCGCTAACGGCGTTCTGTTCTACGTCGAACCCAACGCCACATTGGTGAAGCGACGCACGGTACCCGATTTGGCGGACTTGCCCGCGATCACCTTGGGCGACGCGGAAGCGAACGGAACGCTGCCCCCAGTACTTGGCTATGCGGCTCTCGAGGCGGAAATTGCCAGGCACCGTAGCACACTGTTACATGCCCAATGAACCGGCTTCCACATCGGTCTACGCCAGCGGTTCAAACGATGAAGAGCGGCTGTCCCTTGATTCCACAAAAGCCCGCGTTGACAATCTATGACGTTTACCAAGGAAGAACTCGAAGCGATCGAGCAGGCTGGCTCGGTTGCGGTGACCGTCGACGGCATCGATTGCGTCGTGCTGCGAGCCGAGGTCTACGACCGAGTTCGGGCAGTGCTTACGAACAGTCTCGATCACGACGAGCTCCGCGCGATGTTGGCTCGCTCCGCCGAGAATAGTGAATGGCTGGATCCGTCGATGGATATCTACGACGAGTACGATAAGCACCGATGAAACGACTTCGCATGATTCTTTGGCAAGCGGCGGTGCTGTTGGTGGTTTGCAAAACGGCCTGGGCGGATGAGCCGGTTTCAACCGCTTCGGACCGGCCCCTTCTCGACGCCTATGGAGACCCCTTACCGCCGGACGCGCTCTTGCGCTTAGGCACGACGCGGTTTCACCATCAGTCGTGGATTCGCGACGCCGCGATTTCGCCGGACGGGCGAATGCTCGCTTCTGCAGCCGTGAATCAGGATGTCGGCATCGCCTTGTGGGAAATCCCTGCGGGCCTCCTGCTGGACCGTCTGCTGCCCGCCGGAGACCGTCCGCCTTGGACCAACTGCTTGGCATTTTCGCCCGACGGCAAAAAATTGCTCACGGGCGACTTCGGCGGAAAGGTGCGCCTCTGGAGTCTCGTGACGGGCGACGAACTTTATTCCATTGAGGCTCACCCGGGCGAGATGGGAGTGACGGCCGTAGCTTTCTCGCGCGATGGCCAATGGATCGCCAGTGGCGGCGCCGACTGCGTGGTCCATGTCTGGAGCGCGGACAGCGGCGAAAAACTGTTGTCGTTCGACACACTTGGGCAGCCGCAAGAAGCTCGTCCGGCAGGTTTGGGCGGAGCGGGTTTGGTCGATGCAGGCCCCGCGATTGCCGGTTTGACTTTCTCTCCCGACCGTCGCTTGCTCGCGGCCGGCATTTCAGGGCGCCGCGCGGGATCGAAAGCCGGTAAAATTCATATTTGGCACCTCGATACCACGGAGCTCGTGAGCTCGATCGACGACCGTCCGGGCGAATTGGAATCGCTCTTCTTTACGCCGGATGGAAAGGAAGTTATTTCCGGCGGGAGCGTCACGATACCGCGCGAAGATTTTGGCAGGCCCTATCCTGCGTTGAATGTGAGCGTGGTTCAGGTGCGAGTGTGGGACGTGGCCAGCGGCAAAATGGTGCGCGAGCTGGCGACGCCGCGCCCCGAAGTCGGCTCAGGCGCGTTGGCGCTGTCGGAAGAAGGTCGCACGCTGGCCGTCGGTTACGAACACAAAATCTCGATCTGGGATTTCCAGGGCGGGCGGATTCTTCGGTCGATCGACGTTCCTCCCATGTGGCGTGGCGGTCGCGGCCTTTCGATCTCGGCCGACGGCCGCACGGTGTGCGCGCCGCGAGGCAATCATGCGATGGGAGTATGGAGCGCCAGGAGCGGCGAGTTACTGTCGCCGAAAGCGGACTCCCACACGAGCACCGTTGTCGCGGTAGGCTACGCCGCCGACGGCCGCTCAATTGTCACCGCGGGCGGCGATGCGGCGGTGCGAGCGTGGAATGCCTCCGATGGCCGCCAGCGATGGGCCAAGCGGTTTGACCGCACGCATTACCTTGACGTGATGACTGTTTCGCCCGACGGCACCCTCGTCGCCGCCGCCGGTTCGGCGGAGCCTGCCGAAACCGGTGTTCACATCTTGCGAACGGCTACGGGCGACGAGGTTCGTTTTATCGATCTATCCGCTGAGCAGTTTCACTATCAAGTATATGCGCTCGCCATTTCTCCCGATTCGCGGCGGGTGGCCATTGTCCACACTCGGCACATGGTGGGTGACGGCGCCATCAACTTTTACGATCTGACGACGGGCAAGCAGGTCGCGGCGGTCGCCACCGAAGCCCCGCTCCGCTACCCCGATGCGATGGTTTTCTCGCCGGACTCCGCTTCACTCGTTACGGTCCATGACAGCGCGGTGGTCAACGTCTGGGACACCGCGACGGGCCAGCGCCGCCACCCACCATTCACCGCTCTGAAACCGACCGAGCAAGCGCCCGACGAAAAACGGCCAG
>DATFDL010000774.1:0-16930 GCA_035252155.1 Pirellulales bacterium
TTTCAGCCGCTGCTCTACCAGGTGGCCACTGGCGGGCTGTCGCCCGCCAATGTCGCCGCGCCCTTGCGCAACTTGCTGCGGCGGCGGAGCCGAGTGCTGCTGGCCGAAGTCGTGGATTTCGATCTACCGGGCCGGCGCGTACTGCTGGCCGATGGAGAATTGCCGTTTGATTCGCTGGTCGTCGCCGGCGGTTCGGAATTCAACTACTTTGGCCACGATGATTGGCGGCCGCTGGCGCCGGGGCTGAAATCGATCGAAGACGCCACCGACATCCGCGCTCGCGTGCTTACCGCCTTCGAAATGGCCGAGCGAACCACCGATGCGAACCAGAGGCGATGCTGGCTGACGTTTGTCATCGCCGGCGGCGGGGCGACGGGCGTCGAATTGGCCGGCGCGCTGGCTGAGCTGGCCCGTTACGCCATGCGGCACGACTTCCGCGCCATCGATCCGGCCGAGGCCAAAATCATCTTGGTCGAAGGACGCGAGCGGCTGCTGACCGCGTTTCCCGCGGACCTATCGGCGCACACCGCCGACACCTTGCAGCGGCTGGGCGTGACCATTCGCACCGGCACGATGGTGGCCGACATCCGCCCGCGCGAAGTGGTGCTCAAGCAAGGCGAACAAGTGGAAACGCTGCCAGCCGCCACGGTGCTCTGGACGGCCGGCGTTCGCTCGGCGGGCATCGCCGGGCGGCTGGCCCAGGCCGCGGGGGCCAAGACCGACCACATGGGCCGGATCGTCGTTCTGCCCGATTTGACGATCGCGGGGCACCCCAACGTCTTTGTGGTCGGCGATATGGCGCATTTTGCTCTTCCGGGCGGTGAAACTCTGCCCGGCCTTGCCCCGGTGGCCATGCAGCAAGGGCGATACGTAACAAAGGTCATCAGCCAACGGCTATCGGGAAAGGCCGCGCCGCCGCCGTTTCGCTATCACGATCGCGGCAATATGGCGGTCATCGGCCGCTCGGCGGCGGTGGCCGATTTGCATTGGACGCACGTCTGGGGTTTTCTGGCCTGGCTGACGTGGTTGTTCATTCATTTGCTGTATCTGGCGCAGTTCCAGAACCGGCTGCTGGTGTTGATCCAATGGGCCTGGAATTACGTGACCCGCAGCCGCTCGGCGCGGTTGATTACGGGGAAGACAGGAGAGGGGGAGACGCGGAGACGCGGAGATGATTGACCCTACATGGGCTCCGCGTCTCCGTGTCCCCGCATCTCCGCGTCTCCGTGTCCCCGTGTCTCCCCCTCTCCCCTTCTACTGGCGCAAACGGCATAATCGGACTGGGCGGATTATGGTCCGTCGATTCCGTCACAACACGCCCTCCCAAGCTACACTTGATGCGTTCGGAGGCCGCTGTGGCCGCCGATCACGCTGCCTGGCAGACGCGACGCTTCTGGAACCCTCCGGATGACTGCCTCGTTCGATCCCATTTTGATTGCGGCCATCTGCGCAACCGCCGTTCCATTCTTATTGGGCGGCATCGCGGCGGGCTGGTACACGCGCGGCATTCAAGAAGCGCCGGAAGAGCAAGAACCGAAAGCCGTCGCGCCGCCCGCGGAGCCGGCGGCCGCGCAACCGGCTGATCTGCCGCCGCCGCCCTCGCCGAAGCTGCAAAACATGCTCAGCCGGCTGCACGACCTGGCCGACGCCACCAGCCGGGAAGTCGAAGAACATACGTCGCGAGTCGACTCGATTAATCAGAAACTAAACAGCCTTGCATCGCCGGGCAGCAACGCCTCCGGCGCCTCGGTGCTCGAAGCGGCCACCCAGTTGCTGCAAGCCAACGAGCGGCTGCATGCCGAACTGGCCTCGACCCGCTCTCGGCTCGACGAACACGGCCGCCAGCTCGAAGCCCGCATGAACGAGGCCCGCACCGACGGCCTGACGGGCGTTGCCAACCGGCGGGCGCTCGACGAAGAACTGAATCGGCAGTTCGATGCGTTTGTCAAGGGCGGAGAACATTTCTCGCTGGTGCTGCTCGACGTCGATCACTTTAAGCAGTTCAACGACAAGCACGGCCACCAGGCGGGCGACGAAGTGTTGCGCGGGGTGGGTCGCATCCTGCGAGAGACGGTGGCCTCGGCGGGATTCGTCGCTCGCTTTGGCGGCGAAGAGTTCGCCGTTTTGGCGCCGCGGGCCAAGGGAGCCGAAGCTTCCGCCTTGGCCGAGCGCGTGCGAGAAGCGATTGCGGCGGGCCGGTTTCCGTTCGAGGGCGTCGATTTGCAGGTGACCGCCAGCCTGGGAGTCGCCGAAGCCGCCACGTCGGGCAAGCAGTCGGCCGAGCTTGTGCAGCGGGCCGACGAGGCGCTTTACTCGGCCAAAAAGGGGGGCCGAAACCGCACGCATCGGTTCAACGGCAAGGTTTGCGAGCCAGCCGTTCGCTCCGCTCCTCCTAAGCCGCAGCCCGCCCACGCCTAGCGCAGCTCGCTCTGCCCCACTTGTAGAACGGAATTCATTCCGTTCCTCCGCGTGGAACGGAATTCATTCCGTTCCGTTTCACCGCACGGAATAAATTCCGTGCCACGGGCCCAACGGAATAAATTCCGTTCTGCGACGGGAATAAAATCGCCCCGGCCGGTATCTATAGGGCGAGAAACTATCGTTTCGACGCGGCACAGGATGTACCTGGCTCGTAGTCGGAGCAGAGCACAACGACGGAAAGCATTACGATGAAAAAGATTGCATTGCTGAGCATGCTGTTGGGTCTGGGTCTATTCGCGGTCGGCTGCGATGCCAATAAGCCCGCCACGCCCAAGCCGGGTGCTGGTGCCGGCGGAGCAGGGGGAGCGGGCATGACCGGTCCGGCGCCCACCGATACCGCCACGCCTGACGCCACCGATGGCGCTGCGGACACCACGACCGATGACGCCGACATGAAAGACGACACTGGCGCAACCGATACCGGGGCCACTGATACCGACGGCGCTGCGGATACCGATGGCGCCGCAGCCGATACCGCGGACGCCGATGCCACGAAGGACAAAGAAGAGTAAGCCGCTCGCCGTAGGTCGAAGCCCACGGCACAACTCCGGCCCGAACTGAATTGACTCAAGGAAGCACGCCCTCGGCGTGCTTCCTTTTTTTCGGTACAGTCATGAAAAACCACGAATCACACGAATGGTAGCGAACTAAATTATTCGTGTGATTCGTGTCACTCGTGGTTTCCTTCTTCGTCCGCGGCGTGTTTCCGCCCAATACCGAATTGGTCGCCTACGGCCACGGGCGAACGATCTAGAAAGTCGATTTCGACCATCTTCTCGCTGTGCACCTGCCGGCCTTGCTCATCGGCCAGAGCGGCCACGATCCGCTTGCTCGCGGCGTCGATCACTTCGCCCGTTGAAAGATAGGCATACTTTCCGTCGAGACCAAACGTCACCCAACCGGGCTGCTCGCGTAAAGCAATACTTTCACGCTGCCGCGGCGGCTCGACGGTGTTGTCGAACACGTGAACTCGGGTATTGAACGCATCGACCACCCAGACTTCACGCTCGTCTGGCGTCAGGCCGATGCCGTGGCTCGGGCAGCCGTGCCGCTTGACTGGTCCGCGCTCAAAACCTAGCACCTCGATCCGGTGCAGCTTGCGGCCGGTCGTTAAGTCGCCAATCTCAAAACCCAGCAAGTCGTTCACGCAGATGTACGCCCTTGTTCCGGCACCGTTGGTGGTAAACGGCCGAATCGCCCCAGCAAACGGCCCCACTTGCTGCACAATGGTATGAGTTTTCGTATCGGCGACGAACAAGATGGGCGACCGCAATCCGCCCAAATACATTCGCCGCCCGTCGCGGCTGACCACCGTATTGTGCGCGCCGCTCTTCGTTTTGATCGATGTAACCAGCTTTCCATCGGCCGCGTTGACCACGTTCCAGGTGTCTTTCTCGAACGAGGGAACATAAAGCAGCGCGCCGTCGGGCGTAATCGACATCCGGTCGGTGCCGTCGGGCAAGGCGGTTTGCCAGAGCGTCTCCTCGCTTACCAGGTCGACGCAGTACAGCTTCGACCGCGTCGTGAAATAGAGTTTTCCGTTGGCGGCATGCGCGCAAACGCCCTTGATGTTGTCGGGCTTGGGCTCTTGGCTGGCCGGTGTGGCGATGCGCTTGACGAAGCGGTGCTCGTCGTCAATGTCGAACACCAGAATGCCCGCACCACCAACGGCCAGATCGTCGCGAATGCCCGGACAGACGACGTACAAGTAACGCCGAAGCTGCGTGCTCGGTTCCGCCGCCGTCGCTTGCCGGCCGAAAATCAACAAGGCAAGCAAGGCCAGCAGATAGATTCGTTTACACGAGGCAACCGCAGAACTCATCGTTCGTCTCCAGCACCAGCGCGAGTCAGGCAAAAAGATTGAGGGCAAAAAAATAGAAGAGAGAAGGTAGTGTCATAATAACTCCGTCTTCATTTTTTTGCCTCTCATTTTTTTGCCTTCCTCAGGCGCTACTCTTCGCTCTCGCGTAGTCGCACACGGACCGGCGTCTCGCGGCCGTTGCGAATGACGGTCACGGTGATCTCATCGCCCGGCTGTTTGGTCTCGATTTCGCTCAAAAATTCGTCGGCGGTGCTGATCCTTGTCCCCTCGACCGCCACAATGATGTCGGCGGCGCTGCGATCGACCGTCTGCCGCTCGAAGACAAAATCGCCCCGTTGCCGCCGCTGGACGACAATCTTCGGCCCACGCAAACCTGCCCGCTCGGCCGGCCCGCCGGGAACCAGCTCCGCGATCATCAGCCCGCCGTCGATCTCGTACACTTTGGCGATGCCTACCTCCGGCCGCACCACGTGTCCTTTTTCGATAAGCTGCGGCACAATCCGCGTGACGTTATTCACCGGAATGGCGAAACCAATGCCGGTGTTTTGGCCGGTGCGGCTGGCGATGGCCGTGTTGACGCCGATCAGCCGGCCGCGGCTGTCTAACAGTGGCCCGCCCGAGTTGCCGGGGTTGATGGCGGCGTCGGTTTGGATGATCGATTTGAGCGTGCGCCCTCGGCGGCCGGGAATCTGGCGATTGAGGCTCGAAACAATGCCCGTGGTGAGCGTCCGCTCCAGCCCGAAGGGATTGCCGATGGCAAACACCCGCTGCCCGACCCGCAGCCTCGACGAATCGCCAAAGGTGACAGGCACTAGCAGCTTGGCATCGGCCTGGATCTTGAGCACGGCCACATCGTTGGTGGGGTCTTGGCCAACCAGCTTGGCGCGATAGGAGCTGCCGTCGAACAGCGTGACTTCGACTTCGTGGGCCTCTTCGACGACGTGGTAGTTGGTGAGAATATGGCCGGCTTTATCGATGACCGAGCCGGAGCCAGCCCCCTCGATCGGGGTATCGAGGAAAAAGAAGTCCCCCTCGCGGACGCCTTTCGTATTGATGTTCACCACCGAGCGATTGACGTTTTCGTAGACGGCGATGTTCACCCGTTCGTCGGGCGTGAATTCGTCAAGGCCGTCGGCCGCCGCGCTTCGCGATTGTCCCGGTGAACTCCGGGCCGGGGGGCGTTGGTCCTGGCCCACCGCCGTCGAATGCGGCAAAGTATGAGTCACAAGGAATGCCATCACCGCGCCCAAAAGTCCGGCGCCAATACCTATCACCAAACGCTGTTTCATCTTCAGACACCTCAGTGGATGGAACGATTGCGCAAGTTAAAACATTTCGTCGTGCGATGCGAGGGGGCCGCGATTTTTCGGGACGAATCACAGGGCACGGGCAAGCGTTGATTGCCTAATGCCCCCAGCCTGCTTGCTCCGATAAGTTTTGCCAGGCAGGCAAAACCAGGATTGCGTTTGCATGAAGCGATCGCGGCGGGCGTTATGGATTCTGTTGGCGACGTTGGCCGCCTCACTGCTGACCGTCGACTTCTCGACTCGCCGCGGCGAGGTCGCCCGGCGTCCACCAGTCGCCGCGCGCAACGCCGACAAACGATCGGGCGCCCGCCGTCGCGTCGTCACCGGCTCACTGGCCGCACTGGCGCGTGACCCGAGCCATAGTAGGGGGTTGCAACTCGTCAGGCAGCTCAACGATCCATCATGGCAGGGCGGCGCCAATTTTTTGCATGGCGACTATGTCTCGCTGGCCGCTGATGCGCGTCACAGCACCGGCGCCGAGCTGGTGGCACGTCTCAATTGGGAACAAGACAACCACCACGAACCGGCAAACCATCGCCCCGTGGAGTCTGGCCCAGACATTGCCGCGCGTCAGCGACTGAATGCCGCCCGGATGGGTTGGAGCGGCTGCGCGGCCTACGCCTTCGGGTGTGACCACTTGGGCCGCGGGCCCGAGGGTGATCAGCAAGCGATGCGAGCATCCGTGCGACTGTAGCGCAGCTGGCGGATAGGCTATTTCGACCGGGATGCCTAAAATTACGGTCATGCCCGACCAAGAGCCGCGCCCTTACCAGTTTCGATTGATAACGCTGTTTCTGCTGACGGCGGTGCTGGCAGTGCCGCTGGGGCTGCTCTTCGGCGATCCGTCGCTGGTGCTGGTGAGCCTGGTCGAAGGAATCTTGCTGCTGCTCATCGTCGCTTGGTTTCTGTTCATCTATGGAGAATTGAATTCCGACTCGCCTTCACAGGGACAGGTGGCCATTGCCACGGTAATGATTGTGATCGCCTTGATCGTCGGCGCGGGCCTGTTGGTGAGCACCTTCCGGAACCAGGCGCGCCCCCAGCCGGCGACGGGCGAAGAGCCTGTAGATCAGGCTTTCTAGCCTGACAGTGCATTCCGCCTGACGTGCGGCCTTCGAGGCTCCGTGCGTAGCTTGATTGCATTTTTCGCTGTCTAGGCGAATAATAATGGTGGCCGCGGTGGACGTACCTTCCTTTCGCCTGTCCATCGCGATTGCGTTCGCATCGGGCCAGTCACTCGACGACAAGGAGCGTGAACGATGGACCCAGGCGGGCTGGCGCGGCGGCTCTACACGAACAATCCGTTCTACCTGATTAGCGCATGGCTGGTGTTTTCGGGCCTGCGCATTTCATTTGATACCGGCGGCGAAATCTTCGAGACCTGGGCCTTGATCGGCGGCCTGGCCGGCTATGTCGTGCTGGCCGCCGTCGCCGCCTGCGTGCTGATTCGATTGGGTCGCGTCTGGGAAGACGTACGCACGCTGGTGTTGTTGATCCTCTTGATGTTTCTGGCCATCGCTGTTTCGCTCGACGAAGCTTTGGTGAAAGACGTCAGGCGTGGCTCGCTCTTTCTGGCAGGCGGACTGGTCTTTGCCATCGTCGTCAGCGAAGGTCTCGTGTTCGGGCTGCGGGTACGTCTGCCGCTGTTGTATCGCGTGCCGTTCCATCTGCTGCTGGCGCTGTTCTTTGTGTATCCGATGGTGCTGGCGCCGCTTGTGCCCGAGCCGACGAGCATCGGCCTGATGTGGGGGCTGTTTGGCTTCTCGACCGTGGCGGCCGTCATCTTTCTGACGCTCTTGCCGGCCATTCGTCGCGGGGCAGATTACCTGCGCGGCAGCGGCACACCGTGGAGCTGGCCTTGGTATCCGCTGACACTGTTCTTCATCTTGGCGGTCGCCGTGGCGCTGCGGGCCTATTATCTCTGCCTGTCGCTGCACTTTGTCGGCAATGCCTGGACGATCTTTGGCGGCTACTTTATCGTGCCGCTCTTGATCGCGCTCAACATTTTGTGGCTGGAAATCGGGATGGTGTCAGGCCGCAAGGCCACCGTGCGCTGGGCACTCGCCCCGCCTGTGGCGTGGGTGGCGGTGGCTCAAACCGCCCATCAGCCCGACATGGTCTACGCTGGTTTCTTGAAGCTTTTCCTCGGGACGTTCCATGCCTCGCCGCTCTATTTGGCGCTGCTGGGGGCGATGGCGTTTTATGGTGTGGCCGCACTGCGCCGTGCGCCAGCCGCCTGGGCGGGTTGGTGGTTGGCAATCGCCGCATTGACCGCGGTCGGTCCTGACATGCTGACGCTGCGCGGGCCGTACCACTTAACCGCCTGGCCGCTGGCGCTGGGCGGCGCGGTGCTGGCGGTGCTAGCCGTTCGCAGGCGAGCGTCGCTGCCCGCCGCTCTATCGGCCGTGGCGGGGGTGGCTGCCGCGTCGATCGACGTTCACACATCGGGCGTGGTTTTGGCCTACGGCGAATTGCTGCCGCTGGAGCTGGCGGCGGCGGCTCTGCTGATGATCGGTCTGGTGTTTCGCGATGAGTGGGTGGGCCTGATCCGCGCCGCGGCGGCCGTCTTGATCGTCAGTGCCGGGGCTTCCGCCGCGACGGGCGACTTCGCCTGGCCCATCGAACCAGGCTGGCTGGCGACGGGGCTGCATGCCTTGGTCTGGATCATCGTTGCGGTGGCGTATGGCTGGTCGCTGGGCTTGCGCTATTACTACGGCGTAGCGGCGGTTGTTGCCGCCATCTGGCTCTCGGCCGCTTTGGTGCAGCTCTATGCCTGGCTGCGGCCATTCGTGGCGGGCCTCGACCGACTGGTGTGGGGCTTGGCCTTTTTCCTGGCCGCGGTGATCGTCAGCGTTCTGAAGGCCCGCAAAATCGGAGACGGCTGGTTGGGCCATAAGCCCGAAGCCGAACGCGCCTGACGCCCACAGTTCGCCTCATGTATAATGCTGCCATGAACCGCTGCTGCCGCGCCAGGTCATTCCCACGCTGTGGATGATGAATCGCACGCTGCCCGATCGCGACCTGGTGCTGCTGGGACTCGGCCATACTAACGCCCACGTGCTGCGGATGTGGCGGATGAGTCCGTTGCGGGGCGTGCGGCTGACGTGCGTCTCGGATTACGCGGTCGCCACGTATTCGGGCATGCTGCCTGGCACGCTGGCAGGGCTTTATCCGCCCGAGCGGATGCACATCGACCTGGTGCGGTTGTGCGCCGCGGCCGGGGCGCGGCTGCTACGGGCTGACGTTACGGGACTCGATCGGGCAAATCAACAATTGCTTTGCCGCGATCGGCCGCCGGTTCCGTTCGACGTGCTTTCGATCGGCGTCGGCTCGGTGCCCAAGGGCGCGGCCGAGCACGCGGGCGACGCGGTGCTGCCGATCAAGCCGATGCAGACCTTCATTGCTCGGCTCGACGAGCGACTGGCACGGCTCAGCCAAGAGGCCGGCGAGCAGACGGTGCAAATTGCCATCGTGGGCGGAGGCGCCGGCGGCGTCGAGATCACTTTCTGCTTGCCGTCACATTTGCAGCGCCATTGGCCCACACTGGGCTATCAGCTCTCGCTGATCGATGGCGGCGATGAAATCATGCCCGGCGCGGTGGCAGGCGCCGTCAAACTGGCCCGCCGTGAACTGGCTGCTCGCGGCGTGCAAGTGTTACTCAAACAATCGGTGGGAAAAGTCGCCGATGGACAGATTACGATGGCCGATGGCGCGACGCGCCCGGCCGATCTCACCATCTGGGCCACCGGTGCACAGCCGCCGCCGCTGTTGGCCGCCTTGAATCTGCCGATGGACGAACGTGGTTTTTTGCTGACCCGCCCGACGTTGCAAACAGTGGCCGAGGCGCCGATTTTTGTCGTCGGCGATTCAGGCACTTGCCCCGAACGGCCTCGGCCCAAGGCGGGCGTCTACGCCGTGCGGCAAGGCCCCGTACTGTGGGAAAATGTGCAGCGGATGCTTGGTGGCCGGCCGCTGGTCGAATACCGTCCCCAGCGAAAGTTTTTGTCGCTAATGGCTACGGGCGATGGCCGTGCGATTCTCAGCTATCGCGGCCTGGCCGCACACGCCCGCTGGTGCTGGAAGCTGAAGGACTACATCGATAGCCGCTTCATGGATAAGTATCAGGACTACCGGCCGATGCCGACTTCGATGCCCGAGCCTCCTCGGCAACCGTCTTCCGCGATGCGCTGCGCCGGCTGCGGCAGCAAAGTGAGTGGCGCGGTGCTGGCGAAGGTGCTCGCGCGGCTCGATGTCCCCCAATCGGAGCACGTGCTTCTGGGGCTCGAATCGCCCGACGATGCAGCCATCGTTCAGCCGCCTCAGGGCCGCCCAGTGGTGGCCACGGTCGATTTTTTTCCCGCGTTTCTCGACGATCCATATCTGGTGGGGCGTGTGGCAGCCCTCAACGCGCTCTCAGATGTCTTTGCACTGGGCGCTCAGCCGCTGGCGGCGATGGCGATCGCCTCGATTCCCGTAGGCCCGTCGCGTCAGCAAGAGCAATTGCTTTACGAATTGTTGGCCGGCGGACTCCACGAGTTGCGGCGGTCCGGCGCCGCGCTGGTGGGCGGGCACACGATCGAGGCCGAGCAGCTCATGATCGGTTATTCGATGTTGGCCGATGCCGGCACTGCCCGGCCCCGACTCAAGAGCGGACTGCGGCCCGGTGATTATCTCGTGCTCACCAAGCCGCTCGGAACTGGCATCTTGTTGGCCGCACACATGCGGGGGCAGTGCAAAGCGGACTGGATGGAAACGCTGGTTCGCTCGCTGTTGCAGAGCAATCAACAGGCGGCGGAACTGGCGCATAAGTTCGACCTGCCCGCCGTCACCGACGTCACGGGCTTTGGCCTGGCCGGCCATCTGCTCGAAATGCTGCGAGCCAGCGACGTGGCGGCAGAACTGGATTTAGGCTCGATACCGCTGCTGCCCGGCGTCGCCGAGCTTTTGACGGCAGGCGTCGAAAGCACACTCGCTCCTGCCAATCGCGCCGCCGAATCGGAAATCGAAGACCGCCGCGGCACGAAACAACGCGCTAAAACCGACCACGAGCCATGTCCGGATTGTATGTCTGAGGCGGCGGCCTATGCCGCAATGTTCGATCCGCAGACTTCGGGCGGTCTGTTGCTGGGCGTGCCCGCGGACAATGCCCACGAGGTCGAATGGCGTTTGGCGAACGAGTTCGATCTCGATGCCAGCGTGATCGGCAGGGTCGTGCCGCACGACCCGGACCGGCGCCGGATACGAGTCGTGTGATACCTCGAATTGACAG
The DNA here is from genome assembly GCA_035252155.1 of Pirellulales bacterium. Taxonomy (GTDB): domain Bacteria; phylum Planctomycetota; class Planctomycetia; order Pirellulales; family JAICIG01; genus JAICLL01. The sequence continues at coordinate 10,880 of DATFDL010000774.1, forward strand.
AGGAATTGTTGACAGAAAAATCTTTCTGTCAGCCATCTTTCTGTCATTCTCAGCTTGGGACGGCGCGACCAACTACCGCAACACCCGGCAATCGGGCAGCGATTGAACCAACCGCGCGGCGCCTTGCTCGGTGACCGCCGTGCCGCGCACGTCGAGTTGCTTGAGCGACTTGAGCTTTTGCAAAAAAGACAGTCCCTGATCGGTCACGCCCGACTCGCGCAGGTCGAGCTCTTCCAGCTCCGCCTGGCCGGCTAACGCCGCCAACCCTGCGTCGGTGACCATGCACTTCGCGCCGTTCACGACCGTCTTGCCTCGAGCGTGCAGCCGCTTCAGCTTGAGCGGGATTCGCGCATAGCCCAGGTTACGAACGACCCCACCTGAGAATTCGACTATTTGGTCCACATAAAGCGACCGGGCCAGCAAAAAATCGGAAGCTCCGTAGCTGAGCTGTGCGCGTGGACGCTTCTTTAAGAAATTCGTGGCGCCGGCCTTCGTGACCGCGGTCATTTCGGCTTCGACGACTTGCAGTTGCAGTACATCAGCCAGCGTGGCAAGCCCCGTGTCCGAGAGGTCGGTGAGGTTGAGGTGAAGCGCCCGCAACCTGCGGAGCTGCTTGAGGTGTTCCATGCCCGCGTCGGTCACCGCGGTGCCCGTAAGATCCAAGAAGTCGAGCTGGGGGTTGAACTGCGCGAGCAGCTCAAGGTCCGAGTCGGTTGCAGGCGTATGAGAGAGCGTTAGAGAACGCAAGTTGGTCAATGGCGCTAGCAGCGCAAGCTGTCGATTGCCAATCGATATTCCTCTAAGATCGAGGCTCTCAAGATTGCCAAGGGCGACAATACTGCGCAGCTCGTCATCGGAGAGCGATTTGCCTTTGCATTGCGCCGACGTGACATGGCCGTCATCATCGTAAACGATGTGCACCCCGCGCTCGCGCCACTGAGCGGCGACGTCGGCCCGCCGCCACAATTCGAAGCGTTCGGGCAGACCGCAAGCCATGACCGCCGCGATGGCCAATATCGGCGCGGCGGCCAACGCGAAGCGCCACCGCGATAGTGGCCTGCTAACCGTTTGTAATGGAATCGGTGCTGTCCCATCCGTCCGCTTTGCCCGGCGGCGCAACCGGCAGCCGCAAGCACGAACGACCCCCAGTGAGACGAGCCCGTCGAGCAGCGCGCCCGCCTCGAGGACCGCCAGCGAGCCCGCCGTTTCAGCATCTTCGAGAGACTGGAATATCAAGAGCCCGATTGCCAGGCCCGCCAGCGTCAAGAGGATAAGTACCGTGCGAAGAACGAGCCGAGGTCCATCGACGAGCATGATCCAAGCGAGCGGCACGACGGGCAGCCCGGCCAGTGCAACCATCGGGCCAATAAACGCAACCCCCGACAGCAACAACGGCAGTTCCTCGACATTAAAATCGGTCGCCGGCGAAAGGCAGCGCAACGCCGCCAGCGATGTCGCGGTGGCCAGCACCCATCCAAGCAATGCACGAAGCGTGAACTGGCTGCTCTGCAGGCTCTTTGCGCCATGGCGCTGTTCCGCATTCAGGGCGGTTGCCCCCGACGCAGCAACCGGGGCGATGAGTCGCCAGCGACGGACCGCTCGCAATAGCCAGAGCGGAATCTGAGTAATGACAAATGCAAGCAACCAAGCGGTGCCGAGTTCAAGGCCGATGGTCGCCTGGCCATTGTTGCGTTTTTCTCCGTAGGCGATCGCCAGGTAGCAGACGGTGGTCAACCAGAGCGTCAGCGGCAATCGCACGGCGAGGCGTTGCGGGCCAAATACGGCCCACAGCGCCAGCAGCGTGGGCGGAGCGAGCGTCGCGCCCATGATGGCCATATGCACGTGGTCCCACCATGAGCCGAGGGAAATGCCGATTGGGGTGAGGACGCCGAAACCCAATTGCAGCAGAAGGAGCAGACTGAAAAGCAGCGCGGTTTGCACGCCCAGTGTGCCGGGCCGCGGCACAATTTGCCGGGGCAAAACACATCGCAGTGCTCGAACCGTTCCACCACCATTCGCCGATGTATAAACCTCCCTGCCTGAATCGGCCATGGAATCACCCTCCTTGGGTTCTTGGCCCCGTAGGGCGGCGACATTTTTCGCCGTCGACCAGTCAAGTGATAGCCGAAGATTTAAGGTCGGGTCAATGCCAGCGAGCAACTGGTAGCAGGGAGGGTCGCTGCGTAGCCGACGCAAATCGGCGGCCAGATCGTCGGACTCGATGAGCGGCTCGGGGGAGGATGCAGGACTCGGCATTCAGCACGGCGGAAGCGGCGAGGCGTGTGTTGAAAATGCCGAAAATCGCTCGAAGAGCCCCAAGAAGCCCAAAATGCGCGAATCGTCAACCTTCAGCCCCTAGCGGGTTCGTGAGCGATTCAGGCCGAAGGAGCCCAATAGTACCAACTCGTGCGAATCGTCGACCCCCGGCCATCAGCGGAATTTGCCCTCACCTAGCCTTGCGCGGAGTTCTACCGGGCGGAACGGTAATTGCTCGCCGCTTGGTCGTCTCGCGGCGATTTGTCCCTGGCACGAAAAGGAGTGAGCGAAATGGCCACCACCACCTCCGACCTGCTGATCGACCGGCTGCTGGAATGGGGCGTGTCGATGATCTTTGGCTACCCTGGTGACGGCAACAACGGCATTATGGAGGCCCTGCGGAAACGGCAGGAAAAAATCCGCTTCGTCCAGGTCCGCCATGAAGAGGGCGCCGCCTTCATGGCCTGCGCCTATGCCAAGTTCACCGGCAAGCTAGGCGTCTGCCTGTCGACCTCCGGTCCCGGCGCCGTGCATCTCCTCAACGGCCTCTACGACGCCAAGCTAGACCTGCAGCCCGTGCTGGCTATCACCGGGCAAACCTATCACGATCTGATCGGCACCGGCTTTCAACAAGAGATCGACATTCTGGCGCTGTATCACGACGTGGCGGTGTTCAGCGAGCAGATTCTGGGGCCTGAGCAAGTGAATCTGCTGGTCGATTCGGCCTGCCGCTCGGCCTTGGCCCGGCGGGGTGTGGCTCATCTGGTCTGCCCGGTCGATGTGCAAGACTGGCCGAGCAAAGACAAGCACTTCTCGATGATGAACGTGAAAGGCAAACCGCACACTACGGCGCACTTCAATTCCGACGCCGCGATACCGCGGACCGATCTGCTGAAAGAAGCCGCAGAAGTGCTCAATGACGGAAAGAAAGTGGCGATGCTCGTCGGACAGGGCGCGCTGGGCGCCGGCAATGAAGTCGAACAGTTGGCCGAGTTGCTGGCCGCCCCCGTGGTCAAAGCGCTCTTGGGCAAGGCGGTCATCCCCGACGATTCGCCCTACACCACCGGCGGCCTCGGGCTAGTCGGCACGCTCCCTTCAGAAAAAGCGATGGAAGAATGCGATACGCTCTTGATGGTCGGCAGCAATTTTCCTTACGTGAAGTTTTTGCCGGAGCCGGGCAAAGTGCGGGCCGTGCAGATCGACCGCGACGCCGAACGCATCGGCATGCGCGTTCCGATCGACGTGGGGCTCACCGGCGACGCTCGCGCGACCATCCAGGCGCTGATGCCTCTGTTGAAACCCAAGACCGATCGCTCTTTTTTGCAAAAGGCCCAGGAGCGCTATAAGGAATGGCTTGAACTGATGGACCAGCGTGAAAGCCGCGACGATGTGCCGCTCAAGCCGCAGCGCGTGGTTCGGGCCGTCAGCGACTTGCTGGCCGACGACGCCATCTTGACCACCGATTGCGGCACCATCACCACCTGGACCGCTCGCCACATCCGCATCAAGCGAAACCAGAAGTACTCGCTGTCCGGCACGCTGGCCACGATGGCGCCCGGTCTGCCGTATGCCAACGCCGCGCAGCTTGCCTACCCCGGCCGCCAGGTGGTGGCGGTGATCGGCGACGGCGGGTTCACCATGCTGATGCAGGAGTTTTTGACGACGGTCAAATACGAACTGCCGATCAAGGTGGTGATCATCAAGAACGGCGTGCTCGGGCAGATCATGTGGGAGCAGATGGTCTTTCTGGGCAATCCCGAGTTTGGCATTCGCTTGCAGACCTTCGATTTTGTGCGGTTCGCCGAAGCCTGCGGAGCGAAGGGTTTCCGCATCGAGCAGCCGGGCGAAATTCGCTCGACGATGGAGATGGCCTTCAAGACGCCCGGCCCGGTGATTGTCGAAGCGGTCACCGATCCATACGAGCCGCCAATGCCCGCCCAGGCCAAACCGAAGCAAGCCTTGCACATGGCCGAGGCCCTTGCGCGTGGCGAGCCGAACGCCACCCGCATCGGCCTGACGCTGGTACGCGACAAGGTGCGCGATTACGCGGGGAAGTGACACCGATTTGCTCCGTCGCATCGGTGGCTGGGGCAGAGCCTTGGCGATGCCCCGGTAAGTTGAGGCTTGCTAGTCCCATTCGTCCGGCAGCCACGATAAGTAGGTTTGGAGACGAGCGCGTGCTTGAGTGATGGTGAGGCCAGGCGGCCTTTCGTCGCTCTCGTGCGCCCAGTAATTACGCAACAATCGCACGTCGTGCGCCCCCTTTCGAACGGCAGCCGAGATTCCCTGGCCCCGCCTGCCGCCGGTCGCATCGATAAGTACTGACGCGGGTTGGTCGCGGGTAGGATCAAGATGCCTTGCGCGATCGTAAGAGCGGAGCGCCGCCTCAAATGCGGCGAAGAGGCGGACGAGATACGTGCCTTCCAGGTTTCGGTCGGCGCGACGAAGATAGGTACGTGTCGTCTCGTCGCGTGTAAGGATTTCTGGTGTTGCGATGAGCTGGTCCTTCAATCGATCGAGCGCAGCTCGCACCGCATGGTATTCCTTCTCGACATCCTTGATATGCTCGTGCCAATCAAAACGACGGTTCGGCATGGGCAGCGATCGAGTCAAGAACCTGGTTGAGGGCTTGCTCGTCTAGCCCGAGGACTTTCGCTTCGATCTCCGAATGTGTTTCGGAAGAATCTGGCGGGAACGCGTAATGGATCGTCCACCTGCCGTCCTCGAAATAGAGGCTGGCCAAGTCATCGTAGGTCGGCATCAGGTACAAATCGACGACGGCTTCAGCGCCCGGTACGTCGTAGGCGACCGGGTCGAGAAGTACCCTCGTTGGGCCCTTTTGGAGAAAAAGCGCGGGTGCCTGGTAGACCTCGCTGTCTGCTTCGCGCATCTTCTTTTGATAATCCTTGGTGACCCATTCATGCGGTTCGACCCAGGCCTTTACGTCACGAACAAGCCCCTTTACTCGCTTCTGGAATTGACTTCGCTGCTTTGACATTCGTGCTTTCAACTTCGTGATCCGCAGAGCTAGGCCGAATTCTATTATCCGGCCGCGCCCAAGCTCACCGCAATTATACCGCACGCCGTCCACGTCGTCATTCTCGCGGCATGAAAAGTGCCCCGCGAAAAGAGCGCGCACAACCCTCAACGCCCTCCCAGCCTTCGCGTGTCCTATGGCCATCCAATTGCTGCCGATCCTTTCTAGCCCACGATCGCGGCTCGCTGACGAGGCTCACGATGTCGACGCCCAGGCGCTGGCCGCAGAACTGCGACGCAGCGTTTCGGGCGAGGTGCGGTTCGACGCCGGCAGTCGTGCGCTCTATACGACCGACTCGGCCATTTTTCGGCGCGTGCCCATCGGCGTGGTGCTGCCGCGCAATGCCGACGACGTGGCCGCCACGCTGGCCGCTTGCCGCAAATACGGAGCGCCGGTGCTACCACGCGGCGGGGGCACCAGCATCAGCGGCAATAGCTGCAATCTGGCGGTCGTCATCGACATGTCGAAGCACATGAACCGCATCTTGGATCTCGATGCCGGCAGACAGACCGCCCGAGTGCAGCCGGGCGTGATCTGCGATTCGCTCCGCGACGCCGCCGAAAAGTTTCACTTGACTTTCGCCCCCGATCCCTCGACCCATAACCGCTGCAACCTGGGCGGGATGATCGGCAACAACTCCTGCGGCACGCACTCGATGATGGGCGGACGCACCGCCGACAATATCCATGAGCTCGACGTCATCGCTTACGACGGCACGCGGATGCGGGTCGGCCCGGCCGATGAAGACGAGCTGAACC
>DATFDL010000775.1:0-7060 GCA_035252155.1 Pirellulales bacterium
CGAATTGGGGCAGCGCGAACAGCCCGGCCACAGAGACGGGCGCACGTGATTGATTGGGTAATCGCTGATCGGTTTTGACATTCAAAATCGCCATGTGGACCAGCCGCCCTCGGCTGGTTCCGCGACGCCGACTGGCGTCGGCGAAGCACAGCCGAGGGCGGCCGTGCCACATGCCGGTTCCCGCAACCGCCGATTCTGAATCTGAAAATCGATCAAAATCGAGAACCTGAGACAATTTGCCTTGATTTTTCGCACTGTCTATTAGCGAAGCAAGCGAGGTTATCGTCATGAATGCCGACGCGCGGCGTGCCCGGTCGATTTTCTTGAAAGCGGTCGAAGATCGGCGGCCCGACCAGTGGGGCGCCTATCTCGATGAGAATTGCGGGAGCGATGCCGCCTTGCGCGAGCGGGTCGAAGTGTTATTGGAAGCCCACGCCATGCAGAACAGCTTGCTCGACGCGCCGGCCGGCCTGGTCGCCACCGTCGATCGGCCCATCGCCGAGCAGCCCGGCGAAACAATCGGCCACTACAAGTTGCTGGAGCAGATCGGCGAAGGCGGCTTCGGCGTGGTCTTCATGGCCGAGCAGCAGCAGCCCGTGCGGCGCAAAGTCGCCCTCAAAGTCTTGAAGCCGGGCATGGACACCCGGCAGGTCGTGGCCCGCTTCGAGGCCGAGCGGCAGGCTCTGGCCCTGATGGACCATCCCCACATCGCCCACGTGTTCGACGGCGGCACCACCGCCGCGGGCCGCCCGTATTTTGTCATGGAGCTGGTGCGGGGCATTCCCATCACCGAGTTCTGCGACCAGAACTGCCTGGCCATCGGCCAGCGGCTGGAGCTGTTTGTCGATGTCTGCCAGGCGTTTCCGGCGGCAGCGCCGCGGCACGAGCCACGATGCGCTCAGCCAACGAAGGCCCGGCCGGCTGCACGACGATTCGGCCTGTTTCGACCGCTGCGACGAGCTCGGCTCCGGGCGAAATTGCCGCAGCTCTGCACAATTCAGCCGGAATCGTTACGGCACCACTCGCGTCGGCTTTGATAGGCTCGGAAATCATGTAGCAATTCTATTCGATGGTAGGGTGCAAGTAAAAGAGCGAGATCGAGCAGAGCGACTAACAGACCCATCCGCCTCGTGCGGATGGTGAACAAGATGGTCAGCTAGAACGTGACGCGAGGCGCAAGACAGGCCCCATCCAGCTCGTCTGGATGGTGAATAAGATTTGCGGTCGCTGAGCGCGTCAAGAATCTGCTTCACCATCGAGGCAAACTCGATGGGGTCGGAAATCCAATATCGAAAATTAAAAACTGGCCGGTGAGGTCTAGCGGCCAAGCAAGCTCCTCACCGGCCCGGCATCATCCCGGCAAACGGTCTGCGGGCCGGGAAGGTCGCCGTCGTCATTATACGGCAGACCGCCTTCGTGAAGGAGTGATTGTCATGACCTCGTTTTCTTTTGCAAACTTGCTGAAACGAGCCAAGCGCCAGCACACCCGAGCCTCGCGGACCGGTCGCCGAAACCCCCGTCGTCAGAATCTGCGGTTCGGAGCCAGGTTGGAAGAACTCGAATACCGCAACCTGCTCAGCACCCTGACGGTGCTGAACAATGCCGACAGCGGCGCGGGATCGCTGCGCGATACCATCGCCGCCGCCCAAAACGGCGACACCATCGTTTTCGATTCCAGTCTCAACGGCCAGACTATCAGCCTGACGAGCGGCGAGCTGGCGATCAATAAGAGCCTCGACATCGAGGGTTTGGGGGCGACGGAGCTGACTGTCAGCGGCAATGGCGCCAGCCGGGTCTTTGACCTCAACGGAAGCGGCGCGGACGTCACCATCGCCGGCCTGACCATCGCCGACGGCCTGGCCACACAAGGCGGCGGCATCCAAAACCTCGCCAGCAACCTGAGCCTCGCCGATGACGTTCTGTCGAGCGATCAAGCCGTCGGTCCTGCCGGCGGTTTGGGCCAGGGAGGCGGCGTCTACAACGGCAGCGGTGCGACACTCCAAGTGAGCGGTAGTGCTTTCACGAGCGATCTAGTTCAAGGAGGTGCCGCCGCGGGCACCAACGGCGATGCCGGCGCGGCCTTCGGCGGCGGACTCTTCAACGCGGGGGTCGTGACGATCAGCGGCAGCACATTCAATGGCAACCAATCTCACGGCGGTGATGGCGGACCGAATGGCGTGGGCGGCAACGGAATCGGCGGCGCCATCATGAATGAAGGGAATCTCACGGTCGACGACAGTACGTTTCTTTCCAACCAATCCACCGGCGGCGAGCACGGAAGACTGACCCAGTTCCCGACCATCGGCGCCGGGGCGGGTGCCGGCATTTACAACGTCGCCCAGGTCACGGTTAGCAACTGCACCTTCACCGACAACCAGGCGGTCGGCGGCGCCGGCTACTCCGGTGTTAAGGCGGGCAACGGCAACGGCGCCGCGATCCTGTCGAGTGCTTTCCCGGGTGCTACGCCCGCCAGCGCGACGATCAGCGACAGCACGTTCCTTGACAATCAGGCCGTCGGTGGCGCGGGCGGTGCCGGCGCCGCGGGTGGCCAAGGCTCCGCCGGCGGCATTTTGGCTGACCGCGGTAGCGTCACCGTTCAGGATAGCGCGTTCATCGATAATCAGGCGTTGGGAGGAGCCGGGGCCAATGGCGGCAACGCCGTGGGCGGTGCTTTCCGCATTGTCGGGCGGGACGGAAACATTTCGGCCCTCGTTACCGGCAGCGTCTTCATCGACAATCAGGCGCTCGGCGGAGCGGCGGCCGGCAGTGGCGTCGGCGGTCTCGCATCCGGAGGCGCCGTCGCGAACGTTCAGAACTTTGCCAACAACAATCTTGAGAGCTTGACGCTGGGCGACTGTCTGTTGTTGGGCAACGATGCCGTGGGCGGCGCGGGGGGCGTCGGCGGAGCGGCTCGCGGTGGCGGCATATCGAGCGAGGGAGGTCCCACCCTGACCAGTGGCGGCATCCGCACGAACGTGACAGATTCGCTCATTATCGGCAACCTGGCCCAGGGAGCGGCTGGTCTCAGCGGCAACGGTGGCAGCGGCCAGGGCGGGGGCGTCTACAACGACGCCGCGTCGAACCTCGAACTGCTCGCCACGGACATCGTCTTCAACCGGGCGATCGGCGGTGCCGCGGGCAGCGGCGGCAGCTCCGGGCAAGGTGTCGGAGGCGGCCTCTACGTTGCGCCGGGCGGCGCGGCCTGTGCCGACACGCGGACCGTCATTTTCGGCAACTACGCCTCGACCAGCGACGACGACATCTTCGGGACGCTTGGCGTGTGTTGAGAAAACCCAAAAGCGGCCGGTGAGGTCTAGCGGCCAAGCAAGCTCCTCACCGGCCCGGTATCATCCCGGCCAACGGTCTGCGGGCTGGGAACGTCGCCGCCGGCCATTATCGAGCAGACCACCTTCGCAAAGGAGACGTCTTATGTGGTTCCGCTCGATTGTTGGTTCACCGGTAGGACGCAAACCGTCTCGCACAAAGCGGCGTTGCCAAAGCCCGCGACGCGCGGCCCAGCGGCTGCGACTCGAATCGCTGGAAAACCGCTCGTTGCTCACGTTCATGGCGCCGGTCGATTATGCCGCCGGGTCCAGCCCCGTGGCCGTCGGCGACTTTGCGAACAACGGCATTCGCGACCTGGCGGTCGCCGCCGCCGACAGCTCGCCCTACGGCTCACTGAACATCTTGATGGGCAACGGAGACGGCACCTTCAAGCCGTATCAGAGCTTTTCGACAGGCAGCGCGAATACCCAGTCATTGGCCGTCGGCGACCTCACCGGTGACGGCAAGCTCGACATCGTCACTGCCAATTACGGTAGCTACGGCTACTCTTATTATTATGGAATTGAAGACATTCGCGCCTCCGTAAGCGTACTGATGGGCAACGGCGACGGGACGTTCCAGACGCCCATGAATCTGACGCTGCCGAAGGTAGTACCTCCCGGGCACACGGCTGCGATTCCTCAGCGGCCAGTATCGGTCGCCCTGGGCGATATGAACCACGACGGGCGGCTCGACGCGGTCGTGACCGCGTCGACGTATTTGGGATACGGGTACGTTGATGTCCTCGTCGGCCACGGCGACGGGACCTTCTCCGTCGCCTCCACCACATTCTTGGGCCAGAACACTGGATACTCTGTCGTGCTGGGCGACTTCAGCGGCGATGCGAACCTCGACGTAGCCACCGCGATGACGTCGTCCAACGACGTCGCGGTGTTATTGGGAACTGGCGACGGAACGCTTGACGCCCCGACTTATTACGCTACCGGCACGAATCCCGACTCACTGGCCGTCGGTGACCTGACGGGCAATGGCAAGCTCGATCTGGTGACAGCCAACTACGGAAGCCCCCCGTCCGGTCCGGGCAGCGTGTCGGTGCTGCTGGGCAACGGCGACGGTAGTTTCCAATCGCCCGACAACATTGTGTTGCCGCCCTGGGCTCCGCCCGGATACACGGGCCGCGATCCCCTGCCTCTCGCTCAATCTCCGATAGCCGTTGCCGTAGGAGACCTGAACGGCGACGGCAAGATGGACCTGGCGGTAACCGCCCAGTCGACGTACTACGGCGGCTACTACAATCTCGGCAAGAACAACGTCAACATTCTGATGGGCAACGGCGAGGGCGGTTTTTCGGATGCGCAAATCGTTCCGCTTAATGGCACCAATAACGATCCGGCTTCCATCACCGGTAGCGCCGCGGTTACGGTCAGCCCAGCGGCGGCGAGCACCATGAGCGTATCGGGCTTCCCGTCGCCCATCACCGCCGGCGTCGCCGGTAATTTTGTCGTCACGCTGAAAGATGCCTATGGCAACGTCGCCACCGGTTACACCGGCACGGTGCATTTGACCAGCAGCGACGCCAAGGTCGTGCTGCCCGCCAACTTCACGTTCACCGCCGCCGATGCGGGCAAGCACACCTTTAGCGCCACGCTGAAGACGGCCGGCACGCAGTCGATCACCGCGACCGACACGGCGAATGCCAATCTAAGTGGCAGCGACTCAGGCATCACGGTGAAGCCGGCGGCGGCGAGCAAGTTCGTGATCACTGCTCTGAGCAGTGTTATGCCCGGCCAGGCGTTCAGTTTGACGGTCACCGTGGAGGATGCCTATGGAAACCTCGTCACCGGATACACCGGCTCGATCCGCTTCAGTAGCAGCGACAACAAGGCCATCTTGCCCGCCAACTACACGTTCGCGGCCGGCGACGAAGGCGTTCACACCTTCACCGGGCTAGTGTCGCAGAGGAAGGGGAACCAAACGATCACGGTGACCGACACAAAGAACAGCAGCATAACGGGCAAGACGGTGGTGGATGTGGTGTGAGGGCCGGGGCTTGGGGATCGGGACTCGGAGTTGGGGATTTGACGGTGGCTGGGGCAGAGTGTAACGATGCCCCGGTTCGTTGCGCGAGTGAGAGACGCGGAGACGCGGAGCGCGGGAGAAGGCGAATCAGCGGCGAAGGTCTGTAGGGAACGGACTCCGTGCCGTTCCGCCAGCGGCGGTAGCCGCCACGGTAGCTCCGACACTCCGTGGCGGAGATCCGGTCGCCAACGGCGACGGCCAACCCCGTCACGGAGTGCCGCGGCTACCGACGCTAGCAACGCCCGCGACGTCCGCTCGCCCTCGACGGAACGCCACGGAGGGCGTTCCCTACAGACGTCGAGCAAGTCATGGCCCATTTGGAGCTTTAGACCAACCAAAGGAGCTAACGATGTCCACCGGATTTGCCCCGCCCCCTACGGAGGTAAACAGCGAACACTCACAACCCACCGCCGAACCGACCTCCACCGCCGTCGAATTCCACTACTCGCAGTCCGACAGCTTTGTAGCGCTACTGGCTCAATCAAATGCTTCGCTGCTGGTGACGACCTACCAGGCCAACAAACTGCTGGTAGTTCGCGCGGCTGGCAACGGCCTGTCTACGTTGGTCCGCACGTTCGATCAACCAATGGGCCTGGCGATCTCCGGCCGGCGCTTGGCCCTGGGCACGCGCAATCAAGTTTGGTTCTTGCGCGACGCGCCGGACATCGCGCCGCGCATCGAACCCGCCGGGATGCACGATGCTTGCTATCTGCCGCGCAGTTGCCACGTGACCGGCGACATTCGCTGCCACGAAATCGCCTGGGCCGGTGATGAGCTGTGGATCGTCAACACGCGCTTTTCGTGTCTTTGCACGCTCGATCCCGATTACAGCTTCGTGCCGTGCTGGCGACCGCCGTTCATCACCGCGCTCGCGGCCGAAGACCGCTGCCATCTCAACGGCCTCGTTGTGGAGAAAGACGGACCGCGATACGTCACCGCGCTGGGAGAAACCGACACCCAAGGAGGCTGGCGGCAGAACAAGGCGCAGGGCGGTTGTCTCATCGACGTGCCGAGCGGAGAGGTCGTGTGCTGCGGCCTGTCGATGCCGCATTCGCCGCGACTGCACGACGGTCGCCTCTGGGTACTGGAGTCGGGCACCGGCCGCCTGCTGCTCGTCGATGCCGAATGTGGGCTTCGCGAAACCGTGGCCGAAGTTCCCGGCTTTGCCCGTGGATTAGTCTTTGCCGGGCACTATGCCTTCATGGGCCTATCCAAGATCCGCGAGACATCGACCTTCGGTGGATTGCCGATCGCAGAGCGAATCAGCAAATTAAAATGCGGCGTGGCGGTGGTCGATGTGCGTCGCGGTGAAGTCAATGCCATTTTGGAGTTTCACACGGCGGTGGAAGAAATCTTCGACGTGCAGCTTTTGCCCGGCCTGCGATTTCCCGAAGTCATCGGATTTCAAAAAGAGGCCGTCCACCACACCTTCGTCGTGCCACGCGAGTGACGCTTGCTTGATGGTACTAGCTCAAACTCTGCGGCTCACGACTCAAGATTTTTTTACGCCGCTTTTTGATTTTTGGCGGTCGGCGCGATATCTTGAGCGGTCATGAGCGATGTCACCCGCATCATGTCCGCCATTGAGCAAGGCGACCCGCTCGCCGCCGAGCAGCTTTTGCCGCTCGTCTACAACGAGCTGCGCAAGCTCGCGGCGCAGAAGCTGGCCCACGAGAAACCGGGGCAAACGCTGAAG
>DATFDL010000776.1:0-69261 GCA_035252155.1 Pirellulales bacterium
AAGCGCACGAGGTAATAGGCTTCGACCACGCGGCGCGGGAGCGTGGCCACGGGGCGAGTGCCCGGCGACTCGGCCAGTTGTCCGCCGCTGGCCAGGGCGAACTCGCGCTGCGTTTGATGCGGCAGCCGTAGCATGCCGTGCCGCGCCAGCAGCGACTCGAACTGCTCGAAGAACTCGACGCGCCGCCCGGCCCCGCGGCCGCCGGGTGACCGCACTGCCCACCAGCGACGAAGCCGCCGGAACACCGGCCGCAGCAGCACGAAAAGAATCACGCCCACCAAAAGCCCGACCATCCCCAGCAAGAGCCACAGCCACCCACCGCGGCGCGTGGCGGCGAACTGACCGAGCAGCGATTGCCAAAAATCCTCGCCCATGCGCCGCCGCTGCTCTTCATCCGAGAGGTCGCGGAGCGTTTGCTCGATGCGTTCGACGAGCGGCTGAAAAATGGCCTCTTGTTGCCGCTTCGAATCGAGTCCCAACACGTAGGTGGTCCAGACAAACTGCGTCAGGTCGAGCAATTGCCGTAGCGTATAGCCGCCGAAGATGCCGGCCAGGCGGTCGTCGTCGTGGCTGGCAGGCGTGGGGTCGAGCACCAGCCAGGCGCCGTACTCGCGGGCTTGCGCGTGGTTGGCCAGGCCCGCGGGGAGCTGGTCGGGCCCGACATACGCCTCGACCCACGCATGGGCGTGCAGCTCTTGCACCGTGTAGAACCGGCCGGCGCTGTTCCACTGGCCGCCCTTGTATCCGATCGCCAGCCGAGCCGGAACGCCGCGGGTGCGCAGCATCATGGCCAGCGCGCTGGCGAAGTACTCGCAATGCCCGGAACGGTGCGTCGTGACAAAATCTTCGATCGGATCGAGCTGGGCGTCGCGTGAGACCGGCTTGAGCGAATATTGAAACAGGCCCGAATCGCGCAGGTAGCTTTCGAGCGTGGTGGCAATGCGCTCTCTCCGGCCAGGCGGAAGATGTCCGGCCACCGCCTCGGCCACCTGCCGCAGGCCGGCGAGTGGATCGCGCTGGGCGTTGCGGTGCGGCAACTGCAGCATGTCTTGCTGGTGCTGGCGGCCGGGACGCTTGCTAGCGGGGATGGCATAGAGCGGCACGTGATCGCGAAAGCCCGTCGTGATCAGCTCGTAGTCGATCGTCTCGTCCTTCTGAATTTCGTCGCGAGTGAGTTGCGAGGTCTCGACCGACGACGAGAGATCGAAGGTGCCGGCCTGGAACGCCGGCGCGACGCTGAACACCACGGCGTCGGTTCGCGGCCGCAGGCGAATGTCTTCCTTGACCAATTGCACGTCGCGCGGCACATCGGCGAGGTTCATTTGGTCCATGGGCTTGGGCGGATCATAGCCACGACCGCGCCGCTGCCATTCTCCGCGGCGATAGCGTTCGAGCGTGCCGCCGCGAAACAAGGCGCCGTCGCCGGCCACGCGATACGGTTCTCGCTGCTTGCCGCCGAGAAAATCGTAGAACCGCACTTGCATGACCTCTTCGGGATTTTCGGAGACTTCGCCGAGCTCGCCCAAGGTGACGTTTTCGGTGAAGCCGATGCTGCTGTAGGCGGTCGAGCCGCGCGGCCGCCAGGGGGCCTTTTTGCCCAGCCGTGGCAGACCGAGGAACCAAACCGACGACAAGAAGACGGTGGCCGTGGCAATCCAGACGATCTGCCGCGCGAAGCTCCAGGTGAGGCCGCTCTCGAGGCCGCGGGCCGGTTGCAGCCCAGAGAAGAACGCCGCCCGATCGGCCAGGGGCCAACGCCGGCCGTCGTGCGCGGCGGCGTCGGCGGCGAGCGATGGCCCGCCGGCGGTCGGCCGCGGCTCGGCGTATTTCGACTGCTCGCGATGCAGCACGAACAGGGCCATCGTCACCAGCCCCACAAACAGATAGACCGGCAGCAGCATGCCGAAGGCGATGTTCAAGTTCAAAGCGCTGGCCACCGCCACCTGCAGCAGGCTGAGCAGCAACAACAACCAATAGTTGCGGATGTTTTTCTTGCGGTAGTGCAGCACGAACTGCAGATAGATGAGCAGGTTGGCCAGAGCCAGCAACTGGCTTTCGGCCGCGTAGCCGTTCCAATCGCGGATGGTAATCGCCAGGGCCACCAGGCCGGCCAGATTCGCGACCAGCGTATTGAGCTCGAGCCAACCCCGCGCGTCGGTGATATAGACCGAGCTGGCCGCCACGATCACGGCCAGCACGGGCAGGGTGACGTTGCGTTCGCCCATGCCGAGCAACAACGTGCCCAGCGACGTCAGGGCCGCCATGTTGATCTGGAGTAGTCGCTCGACTTTCATCGTAGTTTTGTCGCCTTTCGCTCCGCGAAAGTAGCGCTGCTTTCGCGGAGCGAAAGAAGACATTATTCGATCCGAAAAAACTCTCCGAGGCTCGCGTCGCCGGTGTCGAACGTTCGCACCTTGGTCAGCCAGGCACGGCGGCGCGGGTCGCGCCAGATCTCGCCGAACCGTCGCTGGTCGTTCAAGTATACCGGGTGCGTCGAGACCACCACCACCTGGGTGCCCCGCCGAATGCGGTCGAGCACGTTCGACAGGGTGCTCTGCAGGTCGTCGCGCGAGGCCGGCTCGCTCAGCGCGAGCCGCCGCATGACTTCGTGCAGCATGGCTGTCGACGTCGGTCCGCTTTCGAGCCACGGCTCGCGGCCGTTTGCGGCCACATAGAGCCATCGCCCGCCGCCGCGGCAGAGATCGGCCACGACCGTGGCCACGAAACTGACGGCCAGCTCAACCGCGTCGGCCTGGTCGGGCCGGGGCTGATCGGGTTGCCACAGGTCGAGCACCACGGCCAGGTCTTGATGCCGCTGCTGCTCGAACTGCCGAACCACGGGCGTCTGGCGGCGGGCGCTGGTGCGCCAGTGCAGCCAGCGGCGGCTGTCGCCGCTGCGCCAGTCGCGCAGCCCATAGAATTCGCCCTCATGCAAACCCTGCCGCCGCGAGGTTTTGCCCGAACCCGCCTCGGCCGCTTGCTCCAACCGCTTCCAGCCGTGCAGCAGCCGGCCCACCCGCGGAAACACAATCAGCGAGTCGTATTGATCGGTGATCATGCGATAGTGAAACAGTCCCAGTGGAAACCGAGCCGAGACTTGCAAGGGACCGAAGCGGTAACGGCCGCGTTCGACCAGCCGCCCGCGGTAGCTGGCGGTCCGCGATTGCCCTGCCGGCAGATAAGAAACGAGCGTTTGGGCCAGCAGCGGCGATCGCCGCCGGCCGCTCGACTCGCGCACGATGCGGTCGGTGATCTCCAACGCCCAGCTCGGCAAGCGGCGGCGGCGATTGACCGCCGTGAACTCGACCACCAGCAGGTCGCCGGCCGAGATCGAATCGGGCAAGCGACGCCGCACTTCGATTTTGCGCAGCATCTTTTTGACGATCCGCCAGCACATCACCATCGCCCCGGCGAGCATGCCGAACAAGATCATTAGCAGGTTGATCTGCCGCGTGATCGCTCCGGCCAAAATAAAGGCGGCGATGCCCAGATAGCACCAGCCCTCGAAGGTGAGCGAGATGCGATAGCGCGTCCGCGGCGCCGATCGGGCGGACGAGCGAACAGATAACCGGCGCAGCAGCATGAGAGGCGTTCGCCAGGCCCGAGAGGTGTATAGCGGTTACTCGTATTGTAGGCCGGCATACGAGTGCGATGTCAAGGGCCTAGAGGGGAGCGTTATGCGGTCAGAGTTGGTCTGCCATATCACGCAGTTTTGCGACTGTCTTTGAGAGAGACTGTTTCTCGAGCGAATCAAGGAACTCGTCTACTGATTTCCGCGGCTTCTTCAAGTTCGCGCGCTGCCGCCTGGCTGCCGTACATACTAAATCTGGCGCGGACTGGAGTAGCTTCACGATAAAGTCGTCTGGGTGATCGGCCCTGATCTGATACGTGTCCAAGGTTTCCGCCGGGAAGTCCCGTAAGTCAAACGTTACGATAATATCCGCATTGCAGGTGACGGCCGCTGCTAAAACATGGCGGTCGTCCGGATGGACGAGCGGCCAGCAGGTTGCTGATCCACTCTTCATGAATCCGTTCCGTCCACTTGGCGCGAAACAGGCCCGTTAGCGCCAGATGCATCAGGAGATCGCGAAGCGGGGCTGGGTAGAGAACGCAGGCGTCGTAAATCGCGATAAACTGGGCCCCCGTTCAATAGCCCATATCCAGTTCTTGAGCCTGGGCAGCCAATTCTTCGAGGGCCTTCAGGCGCTCCCGATTTTTTTCATCGGTCTCGCCTGGCAAGGGAACGATCGTCACTTGCGTCCCTTCCGGCAGCGCCGCACCATTGATGAAGACAACGACGCCGTCTTGTACCTTGCCTTGATAAGTCATCGTGGTAAGCCTCTCTCCAAGTCGGCACTCTCAGCTTTATTTTAATGCCACTGGTCGCATTGCGGCAACTAGGCCGGCACGGGCAGGTCGTCAACCAGTCGCTGGATGAGGGCCTCGACGGCGCCGCGCTGGCTGCCGTGTAGATAACCCTTGGTGATGACGCGGTGGGCCAACACCGGCACCGCCAATCGCTTGACGTCGTCGGGCACCACGTAGTCGCGGCCCTCGATCAACGCCAGCGACTGGCACGCGCGGTATAAGCACAACGCCCCGCGCGTGCTCGCCCCCACGTGCAGCTCGTCGCAGTTGCGCGTCGCTTCGACGATATCGAGCAAATAATCGTGAATCGACTCGTCGACGCTGATCTGACGCACCGCCTGTTGCAGGTTCGACACCTGAGTGCAGTCGAGCACGGGAGTCAATTCATCGACCGGCTCGCCCTGACGATGAATCGTCAACACCTGCAGCTCGTCCTCGCGATCGGGATAGCCCACGCTGATCCGCAGCAAAAACCGGTCGAGTTGGCTTTCGGGCAAGGGATACGTGCCTTCGAACTCAAATGGGTTCTGCGTGGCGATCACCAGAAACGGCCGGGGCAAATGATGCGTAGTGCCATCGATCGAAACCTGGCTGTCGCTCATGGCTTCCAGCAGGGCGCTTTGGGTGCGCGGGGTGGTGCGATTGATCTCATCGGCCAGCACGATATTGGCGAAGATCGGGCCGGGGCTGAAATAAAACTCGGCCGTCTTGGCGTTAAAGACGCTGCTGCCCACGATGTCGCTGGGCAGCAGGTCGGGCGTGAACTGAATGCGGCAAAATTTGGCGGCGATGCTTCTGGCCAGGGCCTTGCCAATCAGCGTTTTGCCCACGCCCGGCACGTCTTCGAGCAAGATATGCTCGCCCGCCAAGAGGGCCACCATGCAGAGCCGAACGACGCCGGGCTTGCCGAGCACCACTTTGGCCATGTTGGCCTCCAGTTCGCCGACCAGGCTCTGGAGTTCCGCGGTCATCAATCGCTCCGTGTTCCTTGGTAGTCCCGGCCCTTGTGGCCGGCTTTCCGGCCTTCAATATAGCCTAACGCCCCCGCGGCTGCTGGGCTATGGTTCGCTCAGCCAGGTCCGCCGGCCGTCGGCACGCAGACGCCCCGAGGCGATCCAACGCAGGGCCTCGGGATAGGCCGCGCACTCGGCTGCGAACACACGGGCGGCCAGCGTTTCGGCCGTGTCGCCGTCGAGCACCGGCACCGGACGCTGCAGCAAGATCGGCCCGTGGTCGTATTGGTTGTCGACAAAATGCACGGTGCAGCCGCTGACTTTCGCCCCGTAATCGAGCACGGCTTGGTGAACGTGCGGCCCGAAAAAACCCTGCCCGCAAAAGGCCGGAATCAACGCTGGGTGAATGTTGACGACGCGCCACTCAAAGTCGGGCGGAATGGGCACGAACTTGAGAAAGCCGCCCATCACGACGATGTCGGGGTTTGCCAGCCGGCAGGCCTCGAAAACCGCCTGGCCAAAGCCCGCGTCGTCGGCATGGTCCCGCCGCTGGATCACGCGGGTGGTGATGCCGGCCGCATGCGCGTGCTCCAGACCGCTCGCCGATGGATTGCTGGAAATGACCAGCTCGATGCGAGCGTCGAGCCGGCCCGCGGCCATCTGGTCGAGCAGGTTGCGCAGCGTCGTGCCGCCGCCCGAAATCAGCACCACCAGCCTCAGCGGCGAACGCCGCGGAAAGTCGAGCATCACGTGCCACTCGCTCGCACGTCGTAGCAGAACAGCTTGTCTTGATCGCGCAAATAGAGCCGCCCGTCGGCCACCACCGGGTGGGGCCAAGCCGCGCGATCGCTGCGCTGCGGCTGTTCGAACCGCCCCGCCAACTCAAACTGCTCGGGCGTGGCCCGCACCAGGCTCACCAGGCCCTGCTCGCTCCGGCAATAGAGCATGCCGTCGGCGTAGACCAGCGAGCACTTGCCGCAACTGCGCTCGCGCCATTTGACCTCGCCGCTGGCGAAGTCGAGACAGGTGAGCACGCCCGGATCGTCGCAGCCATACAGATAGCCATCGACCAGCACGAGCCCGCCGTGATGGTTTTTCATCTCCTTGGTGAAATAGGCCTGCTCGGCGTCGAATTTCCGGCCTTTCTTTTTCAATCGCACCAGGCCGCCACCGGCGCCGTAGCCCGACGCGGCAAAGACGCTGTCGTCGCTGAAGACAGGCGTGGCGACGTTGGCGGTGCCATTGGCCGGCGCGTCGTAGCGCCACAGCAGTTGGCCGTTTTTGCCACTCACGCCAATCACGCCTTGCTTGGTGAACTGCACATATTGTTTGACGCCGCCGGCCTCGATGGCGATGATCGACGAGTAATCGGCGGTGTCGCCGATTTTCGATTGCCACGCCCGCTTGCCGTTGGTTTTGTTCAAGGCCAACACTGTGGCCGCTTGTCCGCCGGGCGTGCAGAGCACCCAAGGGCCATCGACCAACACCGATTCGGAATAGCCCCAGCCGCCCACCTGCCCGTCGAAGTCGGCCACCAGGTCGTGCCGCCAGATGGGCTTGCCTCGCTCGGCATCGAGACAGACCAGGTCGCCGGCCAGGCCGAGGGCGTAGACTCGGTTGCCATCGACCGTCGGCGTGCTGCGCGGGCCGGGGTAGCCGCCACCTTGGTGCCGCACGTCGCCCACCACCGCGAGCCAGGCGGCATCGCCCTGCGCGGTGCGGTCGAGCGCGAGCACCAACTCCTTGCCATCGCGGTTGCCCATCACATAAATAAGATCTCCGACCACGCTAGGGGTCGAAAAACCCTCGCCCAAGCCGGTGGCGGTCCAGAGCAGTTGGGGACCGCCGTCGGGCCACGTGGCGAGCAGCCCGGTTTCGGCCGAGCGGCCGTTGCGCTGTGGACCGCGCCAGCCGGGCCAATCGTGGGAGCTTTCGCCCGCACTGGCTGAAGCGACAATGAATATGCAGAGCAGAATGAAACCGGAGGCGAGGCGAGGCATGGTGAGGGCGGTTCCAACGGTCCGGGGTAAAATGCAGTTTTCGCACACGGCCCCGGGGGTTGCAAGGCATTGCAATCGGTGGCCGTCGAATTACGCTAGAAAGAATAGGTCTGTTGTTTTTCTGCCGAGGTTGCACCGATGATTGCCCGTCTTCCGTTGTTGCGTTGCGCGGTTTATCCCGCGGCGCTGATTCTTGCCGCGTGGGCCGGGCGGGCCGAAGCCCAGTCGCCGCACTTGGGCGGCATGGCGGGCGGAACCGGGGGCTTTGCCGGCGGCATGCCCGGCATGGGTAACATGCCGGGACTCAGCCCGTTTTTTTTCAACCCGTTCAGCGGAAATGGCGGCATGTCGATGGCTGGCAATGGCGGCGGCCAGATGATGCAGCAGCAGATGATGGCGATGCAGATGATGATGATGGCCGGCATGGCGGGCGGATACGGGGGCGGCGGTATGAGCCCCGGTATGTATCCCGGCATGATGCCGCAGATGATGGGCGGAGGCTTCGCCGACGATCCTGACGAACAACCTAAGCCGAAGCGCCGCATTCGCCGAGCGCCCCGCGCCGACGCCGGCAAGCAAAAAGCCAAGCCCGTCAAGCAGGCGGCCGCGAAGAAACGACGCCGATAAAGGGTTCAAACAAGGGTTCAGGGTTCAGGGTTCAGAACTTTCGTTCAGGGCATGCCGGTCGGTGCTAACCATGAACGTCCGCACAAAAATGCTGAACCCTGAACCCTGAACCCTCCGCGAACCCTGAACCCTTTGTGAGCTCTGGAACGCCATGCGGCCTCTCGACCGCGACCTGTCGATGGACGAGATGTCGGCCGCCATCGACGGCATCATGCGGGGCGAGTGGCCGCAAGAGGAGATCGCTTCGCTCTTATTGGCGCTGCACCACAAGGGCGAAACCGTCGATGAGATCGCCGGGGCCGCGGCCGCCCTGCGGCGGCACATGACGCCGATCCGCGGTCGCCGCAGCGGCATCGTGGACACCTGCGGGACCGGCGGCAACGCTTCGAGCCTGTTCAATATTAGCACGGCGGCCGCACTGGTCACGGCCGCGGCCGGGGTGCCCGTGGCCAAGCACGGCAATCGACGGGTGACCAGCCGGAGCGGCTCGGCCGACGTGCTAGCCGAGTTGGGCGTCGAGGTGGCAGCGGACATCGACTGCGTCACGGCTTGTCTCGACGAACTGGGCATCTGTTTTTGCTTCGCGCCGCTCTGTCACGGCGCGATGAAGCAAGTCGCCGAAGTCCGCCGGCAGTTGGGCGTGCCGACCATTTTCAACTTGTTAGGGCCGCTGACCAACCCCGCCGGCGCCGAATATCAATTGCTGGGCGTCGGCCGAGACGAGCTGCGATCGCGGCTGGCGGCCGCCTTGGCCAGGCTCGGGGGCAAACGCGCGTTGGTGGTGCATGGGTCGGACGGGCTGGGAGAAATAACCCTGGCCGGCGAAACGCACGTCACCGAAGTTCGCGACGGCGAATTGCGCGAATACACGCTGATGCCTGACGATTTCGGCCTTCGCCAAGCCGACCTCGAAGCGGCGCGTGTCGATGGGCCGGCGGCCAGCGCCGCGATTGTTCGCACCGTCTTGGCCGGCGTGGCGGGGCCGGCCCGCGAGGTGGTGCTGCTCAACGCGGCGGCGGCCCTGTGGCTGGCGGACAAGACCGACACGCTTCCCGGCGGCGTGGGGTTGGCTGCCGAGGCCATCGACTCGGGCGCAGCCCGTGAGCTGTTGGGCCGCCTCGTGGAACGGACGAACGCGCGATGAGGGCTCGCCGAGGGTTCAGGGTTCAGGGTTCAGGGTTCAGTACTTTGTTCCACCATTTATGGTCGGCGCCGACCACCAAGCCGTGAACGAAAGTTCTGAACCCTGAACCCTGAACCCTCGCGTCCCCATGAACCCTTCCGTTGCTTGACGACGGCCGCGCTCTAGCCGACAATCGCCAAGAACAAGCTTTAGCACCGTTTGGACCACGAATCTATGGAATTCAAAGAAGGCCATACCGTCGGCATCGACCTGGGAACCACGTTTTCGGCCATCGCCAAGCTCGACGAGAACGGCGCGCCGGTGGCCCTGCTCAATGAAGAAGAGGAAGTCGAAACGCCCAGCCTGATCGTACTGGCGCAGAGCGGGCATGTGATTGTCGGCCCCAGCCGCACGCGGGCCGCCATGGAAGACCCAGAGCACGTCGTCGAGCGCGTCAAGCGCCACATGGGCAGCGCTGAATACAAGCGCACCTTCGACGGCCATGAGATCACGCCCGAATTTCTCTCGGCCCTGATCCTGAAGAAGCTGCGGCAAGACGCCGAAAAACGGATCGGCCCCATCGGCAATGCCGTAATCACCGTGCCGTATTATTTCAACGACGCCCGACGCAAGGCCACGCAAGACGCCGGCCGCATTTCGGGCATGAACGTGATCGACATCATCAATGAGCCGACCGCCGCCACGCTCACCTACGCTTGGCACCGGGGCGAGCTGGGGGTGGGCAAGTTCGAGAAGCCGCACATGGCGTTGGTCTACGACCTGGGCGGCGGCACGTTCGACGTGACCGTGGTCAAGTACACGCCGACGCACTTTCAGGTGCTGGCCACCGACGGCGACGTGTATCTGGGCGGCATCGATTGGAACGATCGCTTGCTCAACTATGTAGCCGACGAATTCAAGAAGCGGCACGGGTCCGACCCGCGCGATTCGGCCGCCACCACCCAGGTGCTGCGCAACGATTGCGACCAGGCCAAGATCGCGCTCTCGAATCAGCCACAGGCTTCGATTGTCTGCCGGCATGAGGGAAAGAGCGCCTCGGTCACCGTCACGCGCGAGCAGTTCGAGCAGATGACCGCCGACCTGCTGCAACGCACGATCGACACCACCGAATTGGTGATCGAACAGGCCAAGATTCAACCGCAAGACCTCGACGCGATCGTGCTGGTGGGCGGCTCGACGCTGATGCCCCGCGTGCCGCTGCTGCTGGAACAAGTGACGGGCAAAAAACCGTTCCAAGAGCTATCGCCGCACACGGCGGTGGCCCAGGGCGCCGCCATCCACGCGGCCATTCTCGAAGCTAAGTTTCGCGGCACCGGCAGCGAGTTGGCCGACACCGTGCGGCGCTATCTGAAAAACGTCAAGCAGGACGACGTCAATTCGCACAGCCTCGGCGTAGTGATTAAAGATCCGCAAACCAAGAAACCGCGCAACCACGTGATGATCCCCCGCAACACGCGGCTGCCGGTCGAAAAGCAGCAGGTGTTCAACACCATCGAGCCCAACCAGGTGCGGGCCACCGTCCGAGTGATCGAAGGCGATGCGCCCGATCCGGCGGCCTGCTCGCTGATCGGCAATTGCAGCATCACGAACTTACCGGCAAGCTTACCCAAGGGATCGCCGGTCGAAGTGACGTATTCCTACGGCACCGATGGCCGGGTGCGCGTGCGGGCCCGCGACAAGACGGGCGGGCGCGAGGCCGCCATCGAGATCGAACGTCGCGGCGGGCTAAACGAGCAGCAGATCGACGGATACGCCAATTTGGCCCAGCAATACGTGGTGCAGTGAGCGCGCAACCCGACGTCTACCGCGATTGGCTGGAGATCAGCGAGACGGCGCGTCCGCTGAACCACTACCAGCTCTTGAAACTGAAGCTGTTCGAGGACGACGCCAACGTCATCCGCGGCAGCTACCGCAAGTTGAACGCGCACGTGCGTAAATACGCCGCCGGCGAATTCGGCCCACGCTCGCAGGAGCTGCTCAATGAGCTCTGCCAGGCGATGCTTTGCCTGACCGACGCGGTGCGCAAGGCCGAATACGACGCCTCACTGGGGCGGGCGGCGGCGCCCGTGGCCGGCAAGGCCAAAAACTTCGAGGAGCTGCTGGTGGCTCGCAAGGTGCTTACCTCGGAACAGCTCGACAAGGCGAGGCGGTTTTCGCGGACAATCGGCGTGGAGGTGCGCGACGCTATATTCCAGCAGCGGCTGGCGCCGGCCGACCAGGTGATGCAGGTCTACGCCGACTCGATCGGCCTGCCGTTCATCAACCTGGAGGACGTCGACATCGACGAAGGGCTGGTACCCAAGATGCCCGCCGTGACCGCCCGGCAGCAGTCGTGTGTTCCGTTGATGGCAGTCGACGGCCGGGTATTGGTGATGGCGCCTCATCTGTTGCCGCCCGAGATCGAAGACCTGCTGCGGCTGCGGTTTGGCGTGCCGGTGCGGATGGTGCTCTGCACGCCGGCCGATGTCAACCAGGTGATCGCCAAGCATTTTCCCAAGGAAGCGGCGGCGGCCGAAATGGCGGCCGGGCCGGCCAAACGGGCGGCGAAGGCCACGCCAGAGACGAAGGAAAAAGCGGCGGCGCAGCCCGCAGCCCAGGCGGACCTGACCTACGAAGAAAAGAAACAGGCCAAGAAACAGCGACTGATTAATTGCTTTTTGGTGGCCAACATTTGCGTGATCGTTTTCATGATCGGGCTGGGAACTGCCACGCAGTACCTGGTAAGGCACCCGTGGCTAAGTACGCTGGTGGGCATCGTCTTTTGGGCAGGCGTATTCGGCGCCACTTGGGTCGTCACCGAGCTGAAGAAGTGACGGCGACGCCGAACCGCTCGTTGCGTATCTGTAGGGTGGGCCGAGCGAAGCGAATCCCACCGTTGCCTCATCATGAAGCATCAGCGTGGCGCAAGCGAAAGGTGGGGCTCGCAAGCTCGTCCCACCCTACGCCTGTTCTCGCAAGAACCTGGCCAGCTTTTCGTGCGTGCCGGGGTCGTCGAGCTGGGCCTTGCCAAAGCCTGGTTCGGCTCCCGCGGCAATCGCCTTCTGTTGATGCTCGGCAAAATTGGTGACGAGCATCACCGGCATGGACGACAACTGAGGATCTGTCTTCATGGCCTTGATGATCGCCAAGCCATCGTCGCCATCGGCGTCGAGCTTGCGATTGACCAGCACCAGGTCGAAGTTGCCATTGCGCAAAGCCGTCAGCGCGTCGTCACGTTGATGCGCTCGCACCACACGGGCGCCGAATTGGCCTTCGACCAACCGGCGAATGGAACCGTGGTCGAGATTGCACTGGCCGACGTCGAGAACCAGTTTGGGCATGGCAGCAGGGTTCAGGGTTCGGGGCTGTGGGTTCGGGACGCGCAAGCGTATTGCGTCATGGCGCTTGGAGGATGGCCTTCCAGGCCGTCGCCGCCGGGGTGGACGGCCTGGAAGGCCATCCTCCGCGTTCGACAATCGAAATCCTTGCACTAACCATGCCGGGGCATCGCCAAGGCTCTGCCCAGCCACCGGCAGTAAGCTTATGCAACGGCCGGCCACAAGGGCCGGGGCTATCGGCCGACTAGGGTTTCATCCGATGTTTCGGCTGCGGCTTGCTCTCCGGTATCCATCGGCACGATCGCAAACAGGTGCGACTTGTTCGAGACGTACAACACATTATTGGCCACCACAGGCGTGCTGTAGACCGAGTTGCCCATGTCGATCTGGTGCAGCGGCTGATGCTCGCCGTTGTCGTCTTTCTTCATCGCCACGTCCGGATCGGACGAGAGGCCGAAGATCGACAGCTTGCCTTCTGCGTCGCCGACATACACCTTGTCGCCGACGATCATGGCCGAGCCCCAGTTTTCGGCGAACAGGTCGTGCGTCCAATAGACCTTGCCATTCTTGGCGTCGACGCAGTGAAACAAGCCGCTGAAGTCGGGAATAAACAGCAGCCCGTCTTTGATGGCCACGGTGCCACAGGTGCGGTGCATTTTTTCTTCGAAGTCGGCGATGTCGCCGTCGCCGTTCACGTCGTATTCGGTGTAGTGCCATACCGCGGCTGAATTGGGATTGTCGATCGCCACTTCGCCGTCTTCTTCGATCACGGCTTGCAGCCGCCGCTTGGGCAGCACGTGCTTGCGGTCGTCGACCTTTACCGCCAACTCGCTGCTGACGTCGCCGCGCTTGGTGGGATCGATGCACCAGAGATGCCCGTTGCCCTCGCCGTGCTCAGGGTCTTCGCCCACCGCGATATAGACCAGATTTTCATAGATCACCGGCGTGCCGATGATGTGGTTCCGCGTGCTGCGGCCTTGGACGCTATATTTGGCGGTTTTCGGATTGCAGTCGAACTCCCAGAGCAGTTCGGGCTTGCCGTCGTCGGTGGCTTCGCCGCGGAAGCTGCGCAACCAGCCGTCGCCGCCGCCGAAGAGCACTTGCGGCACGCCGTCGATCACCGCGTAAGCGGGCGACGACCATTGGCCGTGCAAGATGTTCTCGCCCGGCGAGTTATCTTGCCAGAGCACCTTGCCGGTGTTTTTGTCGAGGCAGAGAAAGCTGGGGGCCTCTGGCGAAGGGATTTCCGTGTGTCCTTCGTCGACGCCGTTCGAGGTGTTGACAAACAGCAGGTCGCCGGCCGACGTGACCGAGCAACTGCACATATTGTGCTGCGAGACCTTCAACTGGCGCATCATGTCGAGATACCAGATGACGTCGGCCTCGTCTTTGTTGGTGCTCTGCTCGGCCTGAAACGGTCCGTCGTTCTCGTCGTCCAAAAACCCTTCGGTGTCGAGGCAGGCGACTTCGCCGCGGCTGGTGACGAACCACAGCCGGTCGCCCTCGACCAGCGGCGCACAGCAGATGCCTTGCAACGGCCAATCGTGTACCCGGCCGGTGGGCAGCTTTTCGCTCGAATGCTGCCAGAGAAAATGCCCATCGGCTTCGTCGAAGCAGAGCAAACAGCCCAGGTCGACATCGGCCGGGTAACGCTTCAGATAACCGGCGCCGTTATTGGTGCCGACAAACACCTTGCCGTCGGCCACCACGGGGTTGCCGTAGCTTTGGCTGCCCAATCGCGCGACCCATTTGATGTTATGCGAGGTCTCACTCTGCCACTCGCTGGTGTCGCTGATTTCGCCAGGCGACCACTCGGTGGGAATATTCTTGCCCACCGGCACATTGTTGCGAATCGGCGAGCCGCCCCATTGGTTCCACTCGCGGTTCGGCTCGGCAGTTTCGTCATCCGCGGGTTTGCTCGCGGTATGAGCCGCCTGCTGGCCGGCGGCTTCCGACGCGACGTCGTTCTCTGCGGCGGCATCGTTGGCTACGCTGCTATCGTCGGCTGGCGCGGAGTCGTTGTCCGTCGCCTTGGACGCGACCACGTGGGCGTCGGTGCTATTCGCCGTAGTGTTTTGGGCCGTCGGCGGCGTCGATTTCGAGCAACCTATTTCTAGGGTGGCCAAGAGAACGACTGGCAGAACAAGAGCAAGATACTTTTTCATGTTGACTTTTGCACTTTGCATTTTGACTTTCCCCTACCGGTTCTCCGTAACCGAAAGATTATCGATAAAAATCTCGGCATCGTCGGCCTTGCCAAAGAGGCCGGGGCTGCCGATGACGTTGGGCGCCTCGTCGACCGCCTCGATCGACCAATCTTCTGGCTCGTCGTCGCCGCGCGGCCAGACCTTGCCTCTCAGCACCGCCTTACCCTCTTCGACTGACGCCTGAAACTTCATCGTGTACCAGGTATCGTAGTTCCACTTGAACGGCACTGTCGTCGAGAAACGATTCGGCTGGCCCGTCCACGAACGAACCTGTAACTGCTGTTTAATGCCCATGAGGACCAGCGTATATCGCTGGGCGATCAGGCCGATATCCGGCTGCTTGCCGTCGCGGATCGAGCCGCGTACGTCGGCCTGAATCGTGTAGTCGTGATAGTCCGGTTGCCCCATCCAGCACTGGCTGCGAGTGCCCAAGGGAATGGTGGTAATCTTGACCATCACACCGTTGCCTTCACTTTCCAGCTTGCCGCGCGACACGTCAAGGCCCACGTCGCCGTCTTCGCCCGTCCACTTGTAGTCGGCGATGATCCCCGCCTCGCGCACCAGCTTTAGGGCCGGCTCTAATTCTTTCTTGGCCCCGCCCAGCGTCTTGACCGACTTGCTCCCGTCAAGTTCGAGGTATCGCAAGAAGTTGGTCCACAGTCGGCGCGGGGTGCGGTCGTTGAAACTGGCCTTGTCCTGACCGGAGTTAAGAAACGTCGTCGTCAGATAGATGTAAAGTTGGCCGGCCCGCTCGTCTTGCTGCTTGAGCGATTCGAGCAGATCGAAATCGAGGGCGATGTGCCGATAGCGGGCGCCCACCCAGGTGATCGGCACCCGTTGGTTGGCAAAGTCGAATTTCCAAGGCAGCGGCGGCACGATGCGAATGCGGGCCTTGCCCGTCAGATCGCCCACCTTGGCGGTCACCGTGCAGCCCACGTGCTCGTCTCCGCGGTCGGCGGTGAACGTTCCCTTGTCGTCGATCTTGCCGCCGCCATCGACTTCAAAGGCCACGTCGTCTGCCTTGGCCTCTTGAATGAACCGCCCGCGAGCGTCGTACAACCGCGCGGTATATTGCACCTGCTCGCCCGGAGCGATCAGCGATTCGACCGGCACGACCTGCACGTGGGCCGGCTGCTGGTCTTCGCCAGCGGCTTCTTCCTGCGGCGGCTCGGGCCGCTGGTCGACGCCGGTCTTGGAGTCGGCATTGCCCAGGCAATAGAGCGTTTCGGTCGTGGGCAGATAAATCCGGCCATGCGAGACGATCGGCGAGCCATGTACTTCCTGGCCTTGACCGAAGCGGATCTTATCGATGATTTTCACGCCTTTTTCCGTGGGTTCGAGCACGTGCCAGCCGCTGGTGGTGCAGGCGTAAATCTTTCCGTCGGCATAGAGCAAGCTGGCTCGGGCAATGGTGCCGATGAGCCGCTGCTTGGCGATCTGCTTGCCCGTCTTGGTGTCGAACACATACAACGGCCCACCGTCATCGAGAGCGTAAAGTCGGCCATCGACCACTACCGGCGAGCTTTTGCCGATCATGATCTGTCGCTTCGACCAGATTTTGCCGCTTTTGGTGATGTCGATGCTCTTGGCCGCGGGATCGAGATTGGCGGTGCCGTCGATGGCGCAGATGCCGCCCTGCGTGTTGTCGTTGATGTTTTCTTCGCTGTGGCTCATATAGACGGCGTCGCCCTCAACCACCGGCGTCGTATTCAGCCCCCGCTGCGAAATATAGCAGCTCCACAGCGGCCGGCCCGTGCGCGGCTGAAAGGCCCACACGCCGCCGTCGCCCGAGCCAAAAATCATCGCCGCTTGCCCGCCAAGCACCGTGAGCACCGGCGTGCTGTAGGTGGTATCGGTAGGCCGCAGTCGCGTGCCGTTGAACCAGCGGGGCACGCCGGTCCGCTTGTCGAACGCCACAAAGCGATGGGCGGGCTGGGCCATCTCGCCCCAGCCGATCACCACGGCGTTGATAATCACCAGGTCTTCAAACACGACGGGCACATTGGTCCGCCCGCCGTAGGTGCTTAAAAAACCATATTCTTCGCTCAGCGAGTGCGACCAGATGGTTTCACCGGTGTCCCCGTCGAGACATTGAAAGTAATCGCACACGCCCATCGCATAGATGCGGCCCGTGGCGGGATCGCCCGTGCAGCACGACCAGCCCAGCCGCTCTTTGGGCA
Source organism: Pirellulales bacterium (assembly GCA_035252155.1). GTDB lineage: Bacteria > Planctomycetota > Planctomycetia > Pirellulales > JAICIG01 > JAICLL01. The sequence continues at coordinate 16,797 of DATFDL010000776.1, forward strand.
CGTCGGAGAGAAAGACATTAAAACGGTTTTCCCAGAGGATCTCGCCGGTGTTGGCGTCGGCGCAAACCACTTTCTCTTGTTCGCGGGGAGTGCCCGGCTCGTGGCTGCAGATGGTGTAGAGCTTGCCCCGCATGACGATGGGCGTCGAGCGGCTGCCCAGGGCATCGCTTTTCCAGATAACGTTGTCGCCCTCTTTGCTCCAATGGTCGATCAGGCCGGTCTCGCGCGAGATGCCATTTTGCTCCGGCCCGCGCCAATTGGGCCAATCCAAGGGATCGATCTCCGCGGCACCTTCCGATTTATCTTGGGCCACCACCGGTCGGACCAAAGCGACAACCGGCGCCACGGCCAGCATCCAACATCCATACGGAACGAAAACCAAAGCCGCGCGAAAGAGACTCATAAGAGGTATTTTCAATAGGAGGCGGGACCGGCGAACCGGTTTTGGCGGGCAAAATACGTGGCTCTAGGATACGCTCCGGCCCGCCGGTTCGGCAAGCCGCCAGCGCGGGAGCGAGGGAGCAAGGGAGCGAGGGAGCAGGGGAGAAACGGAGCAACGCGGACAAGAAGCGCGTGACAAGAAACCACGTCCTGCGTCTCCTCTGCTCCCGTGCTCCCCCTCTCCCATGCTCCGTTTTCGCTTGCTACCCGCCCCGCGCCAGCATACAACAATCGGGTCGGGCCGCGTGCCGCACTTTTAGGAATTTCGCCACATGGTTGCCTCAAAACCCCTCACCAAAGATAACGTCGGCGCCGCCTTGAACCGCGCCTTGGATGCCGCTCAGGGCCTGCTGCGGCTCACGCCCACCTGGGTGCCGCGCAGCTTTCTGCATCCGGGCAAACGCATCAAGCTCGCCCCCGGCGATTGGTATGCCTTTGGCGCGCACCGCGGCGGCATCGACGAACGCTGGTTCGCCAGCACCACCGAGGCCGCCAACGAAAACCGCACGCCCGACGAAGGCCTGAGCTACGTGGCCTTCGAGGGCCAGCGGTTTACCCTCCGCGACGCCGTGGCCGAGGCCGGCCCGCGCCTGATCGGCAAGGCCATGCACGAGCAATACAAGCGCTGGCCGGTCTACTCGAAGTTTTTCGACAACATGGGGCCGATCCCGCACCACATGCACCAGCGGTTCGAAGACGCCAAGCTGGTCGGCCAGGAAGGCAAGCCTGAAAGCTATTATTTTCCGCCGCAACTGAACAACGTCGACAACAACTTCGCCTACACCTTCATGGGCCTCGAGCCGGGCACGACCAAAGAGCAGGTCCGCCAGTGCCTGGCCGACTGGCACAAAGGCGACAACGGCATTCTCGATCTTTCGCGAGCGTACCGGCTGAAGCGAGGCACCGGCTGGCTGATCCCGCCCGGCGTGCTGCACGCGCCCGGTTCGCTCTGCACCTATGAGCCGCAATGGGGCAGCGATGTGTTCGGCATGTTTCAATCGCTGGTCGAGGGTCGCGAAGTGCCTTGGTCGCTGTTGGTCAAAGACATGCCGAAGGAAAAACACCGCGATCTCGACTTTATCGTCGGCCAGCTCGATTGGGAAAAAAACGTCGACACGCATTTCAAAGAGCACAACTACCTGGAGCCGATCGTCGACGCCAGTTGCTCGGGCAGCGGCGCCACCGACCGCTGGATCGTCTATGGCACGGTCGACGGCCGACAGCTCTTCAGCGCCAAAGAGTTAACTCTCGAGCCCGGCGCCAAGTACACGCTGAAAGACGCCGGCGCCAGCGGCTGGATTACCGTGCAAGGCCGCGGACGGATGGGTAAGCTGAATCTCCAGACGCCCGCCATGATTCACTTTGGCGAAGAGACCGAAGACGAAGTTTTTATCGCGCACGAAGCGGCCACCGCGGGCGTGGAGGTCGAAAACACCGGCAGCGAGCCGCTAGTCGGCCTGCGTTACTTTGGCCCCGACGTGCATCGCAGCCTGCCGAAGGTGGGCGATTACCGCAAATAATTCCCACTCAGCGCGTAGCTGACTTCGTGAGAAGTCAGGCAGCCCCCGCCATGACAAACGCAGCCGGTACGAGCGAAAAGCGAATCCAGATTGTATCGGTCGAGCGCGAGGATTATGAGAAGATCGCTGCCGCCTTCCAGGGGTTCGATCTCGTTTATCGCCGGCGCATTGACGAGTTGGAAGTACCAGCCGTCATGCACGGCGTCTCTTGGCAGCAGTATGAAGCTTTACTCGACGCACTGCCCGAGCGCTATCTACGTCAAGCTTATTATCGAGGCACATTAGAGCTGCGCGATAAGACCATGTGGCAGCAGCACACCAAGTGCCTCATCGATCAGTTCATTGGGGCGGCGGCACTTGAATTTGAAATCCGCATAGCCTCTCTCGGGTCGACGACCCGCACCAAGCAAGCGCTGGAGTGCGGCATTGAGCCCGACGAATCATATTACTTCGCTCAGGCGCACGCGGTGCCTTGGGGTCGCGACATCGGTCCAGAGGATGGACCGCCGCCGGATTTGGTCGTCGAAACCGATTTTGACCATGCCGAGTTGGACCGGCTCATCGTGCTTCGGCTGCTGGAAGTGCCCGAGGTTTGGAAATACGATGGAACCCGGTTGACGTTCCACCGGTTAGCTGCGAACAAGCAATACGAGTTGTGTGACCGAAGTTTGTGGTTTCCGTTTCTCGGGCCGGAAGACATTCAGCCATTTTTAGAAGACTTGAGCACCACCGACGACAATGCTCTCACGCGAGCTTTCTTGAAGCACGCCAAAACGCGCCACCGACAGGCATCGCGAAATTAACGACTCGCACCGTCATCGCACCGGCCGGTAGGCCGTCCTGAACCCTGAACCCTGAACCCTGAACCCTTTGATGCCCCACCCCAACACCTATCCCAAACTCCACAACGCGGCCTGGCCGGGCGTCGTCGGCAAAGGCCCCGACTCGGAACCAACGATCGACCTGGATACGATGCTCGATCTCACCGCCGCGGCGGAGGTCGACGGCGTAAAATTCGACGGCGTCGATCTCTTTTTGTACGCCCCGCATATCGACATCGACGCCTCGGACGACGAACTGAAAAAACTGGCCGACAAGGTCCGCTCGCGCAACATGGTATACGGCACGGTAACGGCGCCTATCTGGCCGCCCACAGGCGGCGGCCCGGCGATGGGCAGCACTGAAGATCGCCGAAAATTCGTCGAGCAGGTGCGCAAGGGCTGCCGCATTGCGCGGCGGCTGCGCGAGCTGGGGGTGCGACCCTACGGCGTGGTGCGGATCGACTCGGCCAGCAGTCCGGCCGAATGGGCCAAAAATCCCGCAGAGAACACCAAAAAAATCGCGGCCACGTTTCGCGAAGCCTGCACGGTGGCCGAAGACCACGGCGAGCGGCTGGCGGCCGAGGGCGAAATCTGCTGGGGCGGCATGCACAGTTGGCGGGCGATGGTCCAGTTGTTGGAGGCGGTCGATCGGCCCCGCACGCTCGGCTTTCAGGCCGACATGGCCCATACGCTGCTCTACCTGTTGGGCTACAACGCCCCCGAAGACGCCATCTTGCCGCCGGGCTACGACTGGCGCGATCAGCAAAAGCTGCAAGATGCGCTGCGCACGCTCACCGAGGCTTTGCGACCTTGGACGATTGACTTTCACGTGGCCCAGAACGACGCCACGGTGTTCGGCTCCGGCTCGCACGACAAGACCGGCAGACACTGCCTACCGAACGATCCCAAGGGCAAGCTGAATATCGCCCGCGACGCCGGTCATTGGCTGCGCGATAACCAGGGGCAACTTACCAAAAAATTTCAGCACATCTGCTGGGACGGCTGCATGTTCCCCAACGCGGTGATGATGAAGCCCGAAACCTGGAACAGCATCCTGGCGGCGATGATCTCGGTGCGCGACGCGCATGGGTGGCAGGCGTAGAGGTCGTTCCCGCCTCACGGCACCTGCGCCATCGTCTCGCGAATGGCTTGGGCCTGGGTCACGATGGCCAACCCGAGTTGCTTGCGGAATTCACCGCTTTCATAGGTAAATTCAAACCGCTGGTTGAAGAAGTGCTGCCCCTGCACGAGGCCCAGAATCTTCAAGCTGGCGCTCTCGCCGGTTTCGCGCTTCCAATAGACCGGTCCGCCGCTGTCGCCCTCAAAGGTGTTGTAGTCGACCAAAAAGGTCGGCTCTTTTTCCAACGGCAGCAAGGGATAGCTGGCGATGCATCCCAAGCGCACTACAGGAAACGACGCCTGGTTCGGTTCGAACACCGTGGCGTGCGGAAAGCCGACGCAGCGAACCAGGTCGCCTGGCTCGACGCCGCGCAGGTCATCGGCTGTGGCCAGCAGGTCGGCGGTCAGCCGTGGCAGCTCGATGCCGGCGGGCGGCTCGATCGGCATGGCGGCCACGTCTTGCTTGGCATGGCGCTGCCACAGCGGCTTTCCTTCGCTGCGGATTTTCAACGGGGCGGGCGCCTTGGCAAATTCGCCCTCGCCGGTTTTCCGACGATAGTTGACCGTCATCTCGTCGCCGTCCGACATCTCCAGCACGTGGGCGGCCGTGATCAGAATATATTGGGGCGTTGCTTCGTCGCCGGCCCGCGGACGCGATAGCACAAATCCCGTGGCCGTCGATTTGAGGTTCGACAATCGGACAGTGGCCATCACTAGATCGGTCTGTGGCCCAGCCGTTTGGCCGCGCGCCGGTGATATCGGCAGTAGGCAGAGGGCGACGCAGAGCAGGGTTCGCATAGGTCACGAGTTGGAAGTTGGAAGTTTGAAGTTTTCAGAGCTGAAAAAGCCATTGTAACTCGCTTCATAGCCTGCCGCGAACCGGTTGCCAACCGCCGCGACGGATGGATAATCAGTCGGGGCGATTTGCCAGCAACGCGATCTCTATACGGCTCGCAATACCGATGAAAAGCAGTTTCTCGTCCACGTTTCCGCGCGTGTTCCTTGTTACGTTCGCCTTATTTGCCGGAATGATTGCCACGGCATGCGGGGCCGACTGGCCCGCCTTCCGTGGGCCGGCAGGCACCGGCGTCGCCGATGAGACCGACGTGCCGCTGCACTGGTCGAGCGAAGAAAACGTCAAGTGGAAATCTCCGTTGCCAGGGCCGGGCGATTCCAGCCCGGTCGTCTCTGGCACGCGGGTGTTTGTCACCTGCGCCACCGAGTCGGGCAAGCGGCGCGGACTTTATTGTTTCGACCGGAAGAACGGCGAGCAGCTTTGGTCGCAGATCGTCGAGTTCGACGGCGAGGAACCGACGCACGAGACCAACCCCTATTGCGGTTCTTCGCCCGCCGCCGATGGCCGGCGAGTAGTCGTCTGGCATGGCTCGGCCGGGCTGCACTGCTACGACTACGACGGCCGGCCGCTCTGGTCGCGCGATCTGGGCAGCTTTCGCCATATCTGGGGCCACGGCTCCTCGCCGGTCTTTTACGGCGATCGAATTCTGCTCAATTGCGGGCCGGGCAAGCGCACCTTCATCACCGCCATCGACGCCGCCAACGGCCAGACGATTTGGCAAACCGATGAGCCGGGCGGCGATGACGGCCAGGATCGTCCCGGCCAAAAGCCCGTCTGGGTCGGCTCGTGGAGCACGCCGGTCGTCACGCAAGTCGACGGCCGCGACCAGATCATCGTCAGCCTGCCGCATCGCGTGCAAGCCTACAACCCTGACAAAGGCCAGATCATCTGGAGCTGCGGCGGCCTGGGCGATCTGGTTTACACGTCGGTCGTGGTGGGCGACGGAGTTGGCGCGGCGCTGGGCGGCTTCTATGGCCCGGCGATCGGCTTCAAGCTCGGCGGATCGGGCGACATGACCGAGCAAAACCGGCTCTGGCGACTCGCCGACAAAAACCCGCAGCGGATCGGTTCGGGCGTGATCTTAAAGGGCTATCTCTATCTGATCGACGAACCGGGGCAAATGGAGTGCATCGACATAAAGACGGGCCAAGCCACTTGGAAAGGGCGGCTGGGCGCTGACAAAGTTTGGGCCTCGATTGTCGCCGCTGCCGACCGGCTATACGTCACCAGCCAGGCCGGCACCACCTATGTCGTTGGCGCCAATCCCGAGCAGTTCGAGCTGGTGGCAAAAAACGAACTGGGCGAGCCCAGCAATTCGACAATCGCCATTTCCGACGGCCAGATCTTTCTGCGCACCTTCGATAGCCTGGTCTGCGTCGAGCAATAAAGGTGGGCCAATGTCGCCTTTCGCTCCGCGAAGGGGTGCGCTCGGCCAGGCGGTTTATACTTCACGCGGGCGTGAATCCAGTAATGTGGAACAGCCGCCCTCGGCTGTCTCGCGGTCGCCTTTAGCGACCACCTCACAGCCGGGGGTGGCTGTACCACATCGGCGGCGGATGTCGCATCGTGGCGGTGTGGAGTAAAGCCTACTCATCCAAGTCCACCGACTCGCCGCCGGCACGAGTAAACAGGGCCCGCAATGTCGCCAGGTCGATGTCGTTGGGCAAAAACCGCGTCGTGCCGTCGGCAAACAATACCGAAAAGCCCCCCAGCCGAGCGTTGGCCAGGCCGCGCAACGGTTGGCTGGCGTCGTAATCCAAGTCGGTGGGCTGGGTCCAGACGACCTCGTGTTCTGCGTCCGCCTCAACCACCATAATGGTCGTGCTCGTGAAATCCCGAAAATCGCGAACGCTGGTTGGCGTCGCGGCCGATAGGGCCGTGCCTTCGCCAATCGCCGCCAGAAAGGGAGTTCGGCCATCACGGGCGGAAACCGCACCCGGCCGCAGATATACTTCGGGCATCTGCTTAATCAACGCCGAGTTATGCTCGCTGTCCCACGGCTCGTTCCGATGAAACTGTTGAGCAAGGTGTTCCTCGCCGAGCAGCGGCAATAAGGCGACGCGCCAACTTAAAAGTGGCTTGCCGTCTTCGCTGTAACTAGCCGCTTGCGGAAACATTCCTTTGCGGTCCAAAAGGGTTTGCAGCGCCAGACCGAGCGTCAACAACTTCTGGCGCGACGCCCCGCGGTGCGCCGCGGCGCGCGAAAGCGCCAACGGGAATCGCAACGCCGCACCGAGGGCGGCAAGCCCCCGATTTTGATCGCTGAGCTGCAAAATCAGTCGATCGCCGTCGACCGTCGGTGTGAGCAAGCCCGACGGATTATCGATGCTGGGCATGGCGCCGATCACATCGGGATGGAGGCAGGCACGTTGCACGAATTCGGACCACACGCCGCGAAGTGCGACCGCCGCGCGGTCGTCGGCCGACTGAATGACCAGCCGCAGAGTGAGCTTCTCCGGATCCAAACTCGACGCGGCCCAGCGGCATCCCGACGTTATCGCCTGGGTCGATCCACCGCCGATTTCGCTCGGCAACCGCGGCAACATGGCCGAGAAGACCTGACGTTGATCTTCACTGGGCGTGAAGCAGACCCCCATGGCGCCATTCTCGACCGCGGATAAAGCGGTGCCGACTTCCGGCCGTGCCACAGGCCGAGCCCGCCTCACCCGGTCGACGGTTTCCTGATCGCCGCCAAGGATGACCTCATCCGAACGTTCGGCCGCCATGCCTTGATCGCGTAGGTACTGAATGATCGGTTCGGCCGCGCGTTCGTTTTCGGCGGGGATCACCAAAAGCGGTGAGCCATCGGGGATGTCGGCCAGACTGACCAGCAAGTAGACGTTGCGGGCGCCGGCGCGCACGAGTGCCGCCATCGCCAGCCGGAACTCATTGGTGCCCTCCCTCGCATCGGGGCGCACCTGTTCGAGCCAGCCGGCGACTTTGGTGAGATAGTCTTCTCCGACCGTGGCCGGCAGGGCGATGGAAACTACCAGGCAAGTTTGCTCGTCGAAGAATGGCTCTAATTGGCGTACAGTATCTCTGCCAGGGCCATTTTCGGCTGCGGCGACGCTGCAACTCAGCATTGCCAATAACGCGCAGGTGATTTCAGCCAAAAGCGTTCGGGGGTTCATGGCTGTTTTTTCCCAAGTCAACGGGTTTCCTTCGCGAAGCGAAGTTCGTACCTGCGCCGCCACTCATGCTCCGGTTCGGTACGTGGCGGCGGCGTCTCAAGGATCGCGCAGTCCTCCTGGCGCTTGTAGATAAATGGGCCGCCCGTCACCGGGTCCGTCGGAATCGGCAGATCGTTCAGCTCTTCGAGCCGATCCGGCAATTCGCCGCCGTGGAACGCGCCATAAGCGCGAATCGCCTCAATAATTCGCAGCAGCGCAATCGCGCGGTCATGGAAGGCCCCTCCAAACTGCGCCGTGTCCACGGCCGGGAGGAGCACCATCGCCACCGGTATGATCGGACGCAAGCCGAGATCGGCCGACTCGCGCCAGTCGGCCGGAACTTCGTGGTAGGGCAAACAGAGTCGCTTGAACGCGCGGTCACGTTCGATCTTATAGATGCTCACGGTGTGGAAGAGCAGAATCTGGGAGACCGGCATGTTTTGCACCCGTTCGGCTAAAAACCCGCGTCCGATCAGAAATGCTTTCGCACGAGGCAATTCCTTGACTGCGAGTAACGCCAGCGGTAGACGCTCTTCCCAGTTGTCCGGGTGGTCGACTACCTGGGCGACGAACGCGAGCAACCGGTCGAGGACATCATCCCAATACTTAGCGGAATGCGAGTCGCTCTCGAGGTTTTTCAACTCCGGAAAGCTCCAGTAAAGCGATTCGCCTTCGGTGTCGATGGTCTGCCGGAGGTCGATCAGCGGGCGTGGCAACGCGGTGAGCGCCCAATAAAGATTAGGTGAACCCGGCTGAGTCGGCCAGTCGATCAGCACTCGCTCCATATTACCGCTGATGGCGTTGCCCACCAGCGCATGCATGAGCGTCGAACCCAGCGATACGTGGCGTGCCAACGCAAATCCAGTCTGGAACGTGCGCAGGGCGTCGTCGAACCGGTGCTCGCTGATCTGTACTTGCGCTTCGAGCGCCAACAACTGTCCGAAATTCCTCGCTGGCATCACCTCGGGCAACGAGGTGGACAGATAATCGCGTTCGCCCAAAGGAAGTTCCCAGTCGCACGTCCTGCGGCGAGCCGCCATGTGAAGATCATCGAGCAAGTCGCGCGATGACTTGAGAAAGGCGCGAACGTCATCGATGGGCAATTCGGCCAGCGGCAGCGCCAGCCAATCGCTCATACGCTGGCCGACTTCCCGCCGGTCGGCGCCCTTGCCTGGATACTCGATCGCGAGCTTGTTGTACAACACGGCGGCATTGCCCGGCCGAAGATCGAGAGCGGGAGGCAACAAGCGATACGTGAGCGCCGCTTCAGGCTCCGCGGCGGGCTGGAGCAGCAATTGCAGCGGCGCTGCTTCTTCTTCGCTTTGGCTGACGGCGGGCAACGCCGCGACGGCCGCCATCGCACAACAACCGGCGCAAACGTAACGGAGAAGGCGCATGCGTTGCCTTTTGGTCATCGATCTCGTTGTGGTCATCGAAAATTATCGCAGCGCCGACGTGACACAGCAATCGGACGAAAGTACGGGATCGCTTCAAGGCCGCCCCAGTGGCTCGTCGCGGGTTGACGCTCAATGGCCGGAAGTGTACATTTCAGCAGTTACCGCTCACGGAGGTTTTCGATGCTGGATGCGCAAGCCGCACGCGATTCGACGCACGATGCGCCCGCGCAATTCCACGTTGCTCCGCGGACATTGCTCGTCCCACCGGAGCCGCTGCCGGTGTTTTGGTTCGGACAGACGACGCTTTTCCAGAACGATTGCCTCGATTGGTTACAACACCGCGAAGAGCGATCGATTCACGCGGTCGTCACCGACCCGCCGTATGGCTTGGTCGAATACAGCCGCAACGAGCAGTCGAAGTTGCGCGGCGGGCGTGGCGGCGTGTGGCGCATTCCCCCTTCGTTTGATGGCTGCAAGCGATCGCCGCTGCCGCGGTTCACTACGCTGACCGCCAGCGATTTGCGAGGTCTCGTCGATTTTTTCGCAACGTGGGGAAGGCGGCTGCGGCGCGTGCTTGTGCCCGGCGCTCACGTGTTCGTCGCTTCGAATCCTCTGGTGTCGTATGCGGTCGCCAAGGCCCTGGTGGAAATTGGGCTGGAGCGCCGGGGCGAAATCATCCGGCTCGTGATGACGCTCCGCGGCGGCGATCGGCCGAAGAACGCCCATCAAGAATTCGCCGACGTGACGGTGATGCCCCGCTCGATGTGGGAGCCGTGGCTGTTGTTTCGCGAGCCGCTCGAGGGCCGCGTGCAAGACAATCTCAGACGGTGGAAGACCGGCGCTCTGCGGCGTCCTTCGGCACATCAGCCCTTCGGCGACGTGATTGAATCGAGTCCTACGCAAAAGCGCGAGCGCAAGCTGGCGCCGCACCCCAGCCTCAAGCCGCAAGCGTTTCTTCGCAAGATCGTTCGTGCGGCGCTGCCCTTAGGTGACGGCGTCGTGCTCGATCCATTTTCGGGCGCTGGCTCGACCCTGGCCGCCTGCGAACACGTGGGCTATGCGAGCGTGGGAGTGGAACTCGATGAGCGATACGCCCAGATGGCCAAGACGGCGATCCCCCAATTGGCCGCATATCAAGTCGGAGCCAAGCGATAAACCCAGTTCTCGCGGAAGCGCTCCAGCCCTGCGGCGTGCAGCGTGGCTGTGCGCGTGCCAAGCTCGCCGCGTTCATTGCGCCGGAAGTCAGCGAGCGTTACTTGACCCAAATAGACTTCCGTAAACGTCATTGGCCGCCGGGCTGTCGCTGGTTCTGTCTCAAGATCGACGTCATAGACAAAGACACAAAGCCACTGTGCACGAGCGCCGTGCATGTCCACGGCGCCACCCGACTTTCGCGTGCTCTTGATTTCGACGCCCTCTGATCCCGATTTCACCGAATTGTTCGGATAGCGCCCTTTGACAACCAAATCAGGATGGCCGTTGAAATACTCATTGACTGTCAGCGAGCGCGAATGCTTGGCAAGGCTCGCTGTCAGCATGTCGGAGAGCAAATCCGACATGATGGCCGGCCGTAGCATGTCGTCGAGGCGCTCTAGACCCTTGCCCTCGAGCAACTGATTTACGTCGAAGAAAAAGTCGTAGACATCCTGCATTGCCAAGTGGAAGTCATGCAGCCGCAAGTTATAAGGCAATATGCCGCCTTGGTTGAAGCAGCCTTGATCGACCGTGTTTTTGACCACCGGCACTTGCGACGCCCTTGCGCACATGGCTTAGAAGCGCCGGATTCTGGCTTGCAGAAGTAGCACTGTCAAGCGCGCCGCCAAAGCCAGCGGTCATCGGCCCACGGCAATTCCGATACGTCAGGCTGGAAAGCCTGGCCTACGGCCTAATACCCCACCTGCACGCCCACAGTAAAACCCACGGCATTGGTTGGCTTAGCAGTCATTTCGGTTGAACCGCGGCTCGCCGCCTGAGCGGCTGGCAGCCGGGACAAAAGAACGTCGCTCGTTGGGCCTGCACGAACCGCTCGATGACTGAAGTCTCGCAACGCATACACGGTTGCCGGGCGCGGTCGTAGACACGGTGGTGATTCTGGTAGTTGCCGGCCTCGTTCAAGGCGTTGCGATAGGTGCCGTCGCCCAGCGTCGATCCCTCATAACGAATGGCTGTTTCGAGTACTTCGAGTGTGGCCGCGTGGATCGCGTGCCACTCGGCCGGTTGCAGTCGATCGCAACGACGGCGCGGATGGATGCCCGCCAGGTGCAAGATCTCCGAGGCGTAAAGATTGCCGATACCGGCCACGGCGCGTTGGTCGAGCAAGGCCACCTTGATTTCGCGGCGGCTCGCAGCCAGCCGCGCCGCCAGCTCTTCGGCCGAGATGGCCAGGGCGTCGGGCCCAATACGATCAAGTCCGTAGCGCGCGGCGAATTCGGCCGGCGACACCAGCCGCACTGAACCGAGCCCGCGACGGTCCCAAAACCAAAGTTCCGGCGCCGGGCCGGCTTCGAGCCTGAGGCCAAGTCGCAAATGCTCGCGGTCGGGCGGCTCGGTCAATAGCACCAGCCCGGTCATCCGCGGCTCGATCACGATCGAATCGGTTTCGCGTTTGCCGTTCGCACCAAGCTCGATGACGACGCGCTTGCCGACACGGCCCAGCCGCGCAATCGGGCGGCCCACCACGCGACGGCGAAAACTCGCCAGCCGCGGCGCGATGTCGATCGGACGCAATTTGCACCGCGGACGGATCACATCGGCTACGCGGCTGCCCAGCACGGGGGCCAAGCCGCGGCGCATCGTTTCGACTTCGGGTAATTCAGGCATCTTGCCTTCAAACTATGCTCGTGCATCGCAACACGCAAGCAGGAGTTCGTTCCCTACAGATGCTGAAGAGCGTGCTTACCCGGTTTGCTTGCCCGAACCGATTGGGCTTGCATCGTGTCCTTTCTTCGTTTTCTTCGTTGCCTTCTGTTCAATTTCCGAATTCAGACTGCGGCTGCTGTTTCAAAATCTGTTCGGGCGTGCCGGTGGCGGCCACGCGGCCCTGCTTGAGCACAATCACCCAGTCGGCCAATCGCTCGACTTCGCTGGCGGCATGGCTCACGTAGATCGTGGGCAAGCGCCATTGTGCGACCACTCGCTCCAAATACGTGAGAATGCGGTCTTTCAAGGGAGCGTCGAGCGCCGCCAACGGCTCGTCGAGCAAGAGTAGCTCTGGGCTGGCCAACAGCGACCGGCCCAGGGCGACGCGTTGCCGCTGTCCGCCCGACAGATTGCGCGGCATCCGCTCCAGCAGGTCGCCCAGTTCGAGCACCTCGACGACTTGGCCGAAATCGATGTCGCTGGCGCCGACCCGTCGCCGGCGCTGACCATAGCGAAGGTTCTGTTCGACGTTCAAGTGCGGAAAGAGCAGATGGTCTTGAAAGACCAGCCCGACTCGGCGGTGTTCGGCGGCCAGGCAGATGTTTTGGGACGTATCGACCAGCATGCGCCCGCCCAGCTCGATGCGGCCCGCTTGCGGGCGCAGTGCGCCGGCGATCATAGCGAGCACGGTGGTTTTGCCGCTGCCCGACGGCCCGAAGAGCGACGTCACCTGATGCGCGATCTGGAAGGCCACGTCCAGCTCGAACCCGCTGGCATACCGGTGGCGGCAGCAAACGCTAAGCCGATTCACGCAGCGACTGCCTCCGCTCTAGCAGTTCGCTGGCGATCAGGGCCGCGCAGGCCAGGGCGACCGAGAGCAGCACCAGCCGCCAGCTCCGCTCCAACCCGCCCGGCCGGTTGGTGAGGCTATAAATGGCCAGCGGAATGGTGCGTCGGCCTTCGCTGCCGCCCAACACCATGATCGTGGCGCCGAATTCTCCCAGACAGCGGGCAAAAGCCAGGATGGCCCCGGCCAAGATTCCGCGTCGGGCCAGCGGCAACGTGACGGAGAAAAAACTGTCGATCGGCCCCGCGCCCAGGCCCCGCGCGGCAATTTCGAGCCGCGGATCGACGCCTTGAAACGCCAGCCGAATGGTGCGCACCAACAGCGGAAAACTGACCACCGCCGAAGCAATCGCCGCCGCCCACCAGGTAAAGACCAGCCTTACTCCGAAGAGCCGGTCGAGCAGGCCGCCGACCGGGCCACTCGGCACGAGGCAGACCAACAACAAATAACCGGTGACCACCGGCGGCAGCACCAGCGGCAGATCGACACCAAGTTGAATGAGCCAGCGCACGGCTTGCGCGTGCCAGCGCGCCGCCGGCGCGCCGCGGGCGAGCAAATAGGCAATCGGTATCGCGGCCGGCAAGCTGACGGCGACCGCACATACACCCACCCGCAAGCTCAGCTCGAACGCGGACCATTCGGAGGCTGTAAGCATCTGCTAGCTCAGCCTGGCCAGCGCGGCGACGGCTTCTCGGGCATTGTCGATGCCGCCGAGCTCGTCGGCCAACTTTTTGGCGGCGATCAAATGGTCGATCGAGATTCTCAAGGCGCCGTTCGCACTGGGCCGGCGGCCTGGCCGCCGTCCGCGGCGCTTGGGGCGTCCACGCCGGCCGGTGCCCGCCGTGGATCTGCCCGCCCTCGATTTGGCCAGCGGATCGTTGTATTTGATTCGATTGATCAGCGAAGGCGATACCTCGTGGCCCTGCTTGCTCAGCCCCTCGCGAATTTCTTTGGGGCCGGCAGTTGGGTTGTGCGCGATGAACTCGCGGATGCGATCGCTATCGGTTGTCGCGCCGGTGTTTCTTGGTCTAGCCATGGTGAATACGAACCTCGATCGAGTGCCTACCTCTTACCCCGCTTAGAAGAATACTAAGCGTACTCCGGCGCATACAGCGTAGCAAGTATCTACTGCTGACTCTTGACTCGCTTAGCGCGAAACGGATACTCACAAGACCACCACACGTGGCCGATCGAACTTCATTCATTACCAGCGAATTGCCAAGGAGTTGCTGTATGCGTCGCGCGAAAATTTCGATTATCGGGGCCGGCAATGTCGGCGCTACGACCGCGCATTGGTGCGCCGCCGCTGAGCTGGGCGACATCGTTTTGTTAGATATTCCCCAAACCGAAGACATGCCGCGCGGCAAGGCACTCGATCTGATGCAGGCCTCGCCGATCGTCGGTTTCGACTCGAACGTTCAAGGCACCACCAGCTACGACGATACGGCGCGCAGCGACGTGGTGGTGATCACCGCCGGCATTCCCCGCAAGCCGGGCATGAGCCGGGACGATCTGTTGAGCACCAACGCCAAGATCGTCGGGGCGGTTGCCGCCGAAATCAAACGCACCAGTCCGGAGGCGATTATCATCGTGGTGAGCAACCCGCTCGACGCCATGGTGCAACGCGCCTGGAAAGTGAGCGGCTTTCCGACGCGGCGCGTGCTCGGCCAGGCGGGCGTGCTCGACACCGCCCGCTATCGCACATTCCTGGCAATGGAGCTGGGCGTCAGCGTCGAAGACGTGTCAGCGCTCTTGATGGGCGGACACGGCGATACAATGGTGCCCATGCCCACCTGCACTGCCGTGGGCGGCATTCCCATCGGCCGCTTACTCGACGAAAAACGGCTGCACCAAATCGTCGAGCGCACGCGCAACGGCGGAGCCGAGATCGTCAGCCTGCTGAAAACTGGCAGCGCCTATTACGCCCCCGCCGCGGCGGTGGCGCAGATGGTCGAAGCAATCGTGCGCGACAAGAAGCGGCTGATTCCCTGCGCGGCATACTGCGACCGCGAATATGGTGTGGGCGGTTTTTTCGTCGGCGTGCCCGTGGTGTTGGGCGCCGGCGGAGTCGAACGTGTGGTCGAAATTGAATTGACCGCCGATGAGCGGGCTGGCTTTGATAAGAGCGTGGCGGCCGTCAAGGAACTGGTTGCGGCGATGGATAAGCTGACGCTTTAGAAAGCGCACTGATGATGACCGCGTCGCCTAGCTGCCGTTGACAAGCGGCGCCCGCTTCAGTACAGTCCGCGATTTCCATGACCACGAACCGATTGCAACCCACGGTATCTTGGCAACCGCCCTCCGCCAGCGGCCTGGCAGGCGCGCCACAGCTCGGCTCGGCCATCTATCGGCCGGCGCGAGATGATCTGCACGTGGCGCTATTCGCGCCGCTGCACTACGAGCCGAACTATGCCTATCCGCTCTTGGTATGGCTGCACGGGCCGGGCGACGACGAAAGCCAACTCAAACGAATTATGCCGCTGGTGAGCGTGCGCAATTATGTCGCCGCCGCGCCGCGCGGCCCGCGCCGCCAGGATGCAACGGCCGGCAAGGCCGGTTACCGCTGGTCGCAAGCTCCCACCGAGTTGCTGTCGGCCGAGCACCAGGTGTTCGAAGCGCTCGACATGGCGCGCACGCGGTTCCATATCGCGCCGCAACGTGTTTTCGTAGCCGGCTTCGATTGCGGCGGCACGATGGCGTTTCGTCTGGCGATGGACCATCCCGATCGATTTGCGGGCGTACTTTCGTTGGGCGGTGCTTTTCCCACGGGCCAGGCCGCCCTGCGCCGCCTGGTTGATGCCCGACGCGTGCCCATCTTTCTGGCCTGCGGACGCGACAGTCGCCGTTACGCCAGCCCCACCGTTTGCCGCGACTTGAAGCTGTTTCACAGTGCGGGCATGGACGTGGCGCTGCGGCAATATCCCTGCGGTGATGAAATTGCCCCCGCCATGCTGGCCGACATGGACCGCTGGATGATGGAGCAGGTTACGGCCGACTCGAAAGCCTGACCTACGGGGCGCCGTTGCCGCGAGCGGCGTCGCGGGCGACAAAATTTCCCTCGCGAAAGGCCGAGGCCATCGCCAGCGGCACTTCGGCCTCCGCCAGCACCACGCGGGCGCGGTTCTCGGCCGTCCGGGCTTTCATCTCTTGTTCCTGCGCGATCGCCACCGCGCGGCGCTGTTCGGCCCGGGCGCGGGCCACTCGAGTGTCGGCTTCGGCCTGATCGGCTTGCAAACGCGCCCCGATGTTCTCACCCACCTCGATATCGGCGATGTCGATCGAGACGATCTCGAACGCCGTCTGAGCATCAAGTCCGCGGGCTAGCACCGCCTTCGAGATCAGGTCGGGCTTTTCCATCACAATAAAGTGATCGTCGGCCGAACCGATCGCCGTGATAATGCCTTCGCCGACGCGTGCGATGACCGTCTCCTCGGTGGCGCCGCCGATGAGCTGCTTGATGTTCGTCCGCACGGTCACACGGGCACGCACCCTCAGTTCGACGCCGTTCTTGGCGATAGCGCTGAGCGTCGCCTTCTTCGACTTTTGCGGATCGGGGCAGTCGATCACTTTCGGATTGACGCTGGTTTGCACAGCTTCGAGCACGTCGCGGCCGGCCAGATCGATGGCCGCGGCGCGGTCGAAATCCAGATCGATATCGGCGCGATGCGCGGCGATGATGGCTTTGATCACGCCCGGCACGTTGCCACCCGCCAGGTAGTGTGCCTCAAGGCGTCGGGTAGTAACACCGGTCGAGGGATCGTTAGCGATGCCCGCCTGCATGGCCATGATCTTCGACTGCACGATGACCCGTGTATTCACCTGCCGCAGGCTCATGCCCACCAGGCTGAGCATGCTCACTCGGGCGTTCGACATATACGCCTGAAACCAGATGTTGCCATAGAGCATCACAAGGATGCCCAAGACAAGCACCACTCCCAACAGCGCAACGATGGAGATCGCCCAGAGCAGCGAGTTTTGTGAAAGGTTGAAACCGGCGGCGAAGATCAAGAGTGTGCTTGGCATGATAGGAGCGACAAGCGTGGGGTGGTTCTAATGCGGAATGCGGCGTGCGGAATGCGGAATGGTTTTTTAGTTCCGGCGTGTTTTGCGGTTCCGTGCAGTTCGAATGTTCGTGTACGCATTCGCAGCATATCAGAGTCTATCGGCATCGCAATGCTCCCCTTGTAAAATTAGTGGTCACAAGCCCCGCCTCGGGGCGACGCGACCTCTCTCGGCATCCGGCATTTCAATCATTCCGCATTCCGCGCTCCACATTCCGCATTTCAATCACTCGATCCAGCCGCCACCCAAGACACGCTCGCCGTCATAACAAACGGCGGCCTGGCCCGGCGCGATGCCGGCGCGCGGCTCATGCAGAGCCACGTGCAGCCGCCGGTTGTCAAGCACCGAGACGGTCGCAGCCGTCGGGGCGCTGCGGTAACGAATCTGAACCGAGCAGTCAAACGACCCGGCCGGCGGATCGATCAGCCAATTCGTCTCGCGAGCGGACAGTTCATCGCGAAGCAATTCGTGCCGTTCACCGATCACGACTCGACGCACTGCTGGTTCCAACCGTACCACATAGCGCGGCTTTCCTAGAGCCACCCCGAGTCCTTTGCGCTGGCCGATCGTAAAACCTTCGATCCCCGCGTGCCGGCCCACCACGGCGCCGTCCGTGGTGACAATTTCGCCCGAACGGTCGTTGGCAAGGCGGCGGCGCACGAAACCGGCGTAGTCTCCGTCGGGCACAAAGCAGATCTCCTGGCTGTCTTTCTTGTCGGCCACCCGCAAGCCAAGTTCGTGCGCCATGCGTCGGATTTCCTTCTTGCAATAACCACCTACTGGCAGCATTACCCGTGAGAGCACTTTTCGATCGACGCCAAACAACACATAGGACTGGTCTTTGCCGCCATCCAGCCCGCGGAGTAGCGACGGCGCTTCGCCAGGCGCGGTGGTCTGAAGCCGCGCGTAATGCCCAGTGGCGATCAATTCGGCCCCGACGCTGTCGGCGTAGTCGAGCAGCTTGCCGAACTTCAGCCAGTTGTTGCAGACCACGCAGGGGTTGGGTGTGCGGCCTGCCGTGTATTCATCGGCGAAGTAATCCATGATTCGCCCAAACTCATCGGCGAAATCGACGGCATAGAACGGAATGTCGAGCCGATCGGCCACACGTCGGGCATCGGCGGCGTCGCTGGCCGTGCAGCATCCCTGCTTATGTGGCGTCGCGGCGATGATCGGCAGCGACATCGATCCCGCGGAGCTGGCGTCGCAGCTTGCGGGCGAGCTTTCGCCATGCCGCATGAACAACCCGATCACCTCATGGCCGTCCGCGCGCAGCAGATGCGCCGCCACGCTGCTATCCACTCCGCCCGACATTGCCAGCACGATTCGAGCCATGCGATTCAGTGTAAGTTGGGCCTCAGGGGTGCCACAAGGCGGCAGACGTGGTATGGTGGGCCGCCTCGCGTGCCGATACTCTGATCGGTTTTGACGTTCAAAATCGGGATGACCTCTGTAGGGAACGCCCTCCGTGGCGTTCCGCGGGGGGCGAGTTGGCGCCGAATCGCAGGTCACGGAACGCCACGGAGGGCGTTCCCTACAGCCGTCGCTGGGGACATTACCGGTTTTGGTCGGCAAAACCGATCAGAAGCATGCCATTTAGGGCCGCCTCGTGTCGCAAGCAAATCCTCTCGACCCTCCCCGCCGAATTCCTCTGCACACCAAGATCGTCATCGGCCTGCTGGTCGGCGGCGCGCTCGGATTGACCGGCAATTGGCTGGCGACTCAGCCGGCGACTGCGGGCGTCGCAAACCCCGGCGACGCCAACGGCAACGGCCTCGACGACCGGCTCGATTGGCTCACGCTCAACATCGCCGAGCCGGTGGGCAAAATCTTTTTGCGACTGATGTTCATGGTGGTGCTGCCGCTGGTCTTTTCGGCCTTGGCCTTGGCCGTAGTCGAGATTGGCGACTTGCGGCGGCTCGGGCGGGTCGGCCTGCGAACGTTGTCGTTCACTGCGATCTTGTCGAGCATCGCGGTGCTGTTGGGCATTACGCTCGTGGGCATAGTGAAGCCCGGTCGTTCGCTCTCGCCCGAAACCCGCGATCGCCTGGAACAGCGCTACGGCGGCCCAGCGCTCGCCGCCAAAACGGCGCACCCCAAGCGCCTGCGAGACATTTTGGTCGACATGTTTCCGGAAAACCCGTTGCAAGAAATGGTCGGCGCCATCGACGGCAGCTCGAAGGGCAACGGCATGTTGGCGGTGATGGTCTTTGCTTTGATCTTTGGGGCGGCCATCACCGCGGCCCCAGGCCCCTGCGCCACGTTGGTAGGCTGGCTCGAGGGATTGAATGCGGTCTCGATGATCGTGATTGGCTGGGCGATGCGGTTGGCGCCGGTGGGCGCCGGTTGCCTGGTGTTTGCCATGACGGCCCAGCTTGGCGTCGATGTGCTGCTGACGCTGTTGTGGTTCGTGCTCACCGTGCTGACGGGCCTGACGATCCATCTGCTGATCACCTATCCGGTGGTGCTGTTAGCGTTTAGCCGCATGTCGCCGCGGCGGTTTTTTCGCGGCGTGCGCGAAGCGATGCTGGTGGCCTTTGGCACATCGTCGTCCAATGCTACGCTGCCGACGGCCCTGAAAGTGGCCGAGAGCGAATTGCAGCTTCCCAAGGAAATCTCGCGGTTCGTGCTCACCATTGGCGCCACGGGCAATCAGAACGGCACGGCCCTGTACGAAGGTGTGGTCGTATTGTTCATGGCGCAAGTCTTTGGCGTCGAGTTGAGCCTTGGCCAGCAGGTTCAAGTGGTCCTGATGTCGATCCTGGCCGGCGTGGGCACGGCCGGCGTGCCCGGCGGCTCGCTGCCGCTGATTGTGGTGCTGATGCAAAGCGCCGGCATTCCCGGCGACGGCATCGGCATTATTCTCGGCATCGACCGGCTGCTGGACATGTGCCGGGCGGTGTTGAACGTGACGGGCGATTTGGTTGTCGCGACCTGCGTGGCCGGTGCTACATCCACCGGAACCACCGCAGAGCCATTGCAAAGCTGACCACCGCCCAGGCGGTCAGGCCAAGGCATTCCCGCCACAATGCCATCGCGCCGGCGCCTTCGAGCATCACGCCACGCAAGGCGTCGTTAAGCATGGTCAGTGGCAAGAGCTTGATGGCCGGCTGAACCACCGCGGGAAATCGCTCGGACGAAAAGAACACGCCCGACAGCAGCCACATCGGCAGCATCACCAGGTTCATCAGACCAGAGACCGTTTCGATGGTGCGAGCGCGGCTGGCCACCAACAGGCCGATGCCCGCGAACGCCAGCGAACCGAGCAAGATAAACAGCCCCAGCGTCGCCAGATTACCGTAAATCACCACGCCGAACGCCAGCCGGGCGAAGATCAGAATGATAAACACTTCGGGGATGATGAACAGCAGCCGGCTGGCCATGACAGCCGCCAGAAAATGGCTGCGCCGCATGGGCGTGGCCAAAAACCGTTTGAGCAGCTTGCGGATGCGCATGTCGACAATCACAAATCCCACGCCCCACAGTCCGCCTCCCATCAGGCTCATGCCCAACAGGCCAGGCACCAGAAAGTCGATGTACCGTCCGCCCGGCTCGTCGAGCGGCTGCTCTGCGACGCTGGCCGGGTCGCGCCGGCCGGCAGCTCGCTGCAAGACATCGTCTACCGCGTTGCGGGCCAGCAGGCTCTCGGGCCGCGTCGGATCGTAGGCATATTGGTAGTGCGGCGCCGAGGCGTGCGTGGCGGTCACGATCACCTCGGTCTTTCCGGTGCGCAGCCGCAGCCGGCACGTATCGGCGTCGCGAATCGCGGCAACGAACCGTGGCTCGGCCTGCAAGGCATCCAGCACCGCGCCGGCCGCCGCCGTCTGCTCAATATCGACCGTGATCCGCTCGACCGGCTTGTTGCGAAAGGCGATGCCCAGGCCGATGGTCATCACTAGCGGAAATCCATAGACCCAAAACACCGCTTCGGGCGTCCGTGTGAACTCGCGAAAACGCGCCAGCACAAGTTGCACAAAAGGATGACTCATGGCGCGGCAACTTCCTCTTCTTCAAAATGCCGGCCCGCGAGCTTGACAAAGACATCTTCCAGGCTGGCGTGGCGCACCGACAGGCTGGTAAGCTGCACGTTCAATTTTTGCAGGCGGTCGACCAATGACGGCAGCGTCACGTGCGGCTCGGCCACCGAAAGGCACATCCGGTCGCCCTCCGGGCGGGCCGCCGTCACGCCGGGTAAGTCGGCCACCGCGGCCGCATCGACGCCGCCATCGGCAATCGCGGCGTCGGACGCCTGGCGATGATCGGCATGGGCCGAGAACTCGATGACATGCTCGCCGCCCAAGCTGGCAATCAGCTCGCGAGGCGTGCCCAGCGCGATCACCTTGCCGTGATCGACGATTGCCACACGGTCGCAGAGCCGTTCGGCCTCGTCCAAATAATGCGTGGTGACCAGCACGGTTCGCCCTTGCCGCCCGAATTGGCGTATCACTTCCCAAAGCTGTCGGCGCGACTGCGGATCGAGTCCGGTGGTTGGCTCGTCGAGAAACAGCAACTCCGGATCACCGACCAGCGCCGCGGCAACCGCCAGCCGTTGCTTTTGACCACCAGAGAGTTTGCCTACCCAGGCCGACGCTTTTTCTGCGAGATCGACCTGGCGGATGGCTTCATCAGGCTCGGTGCCGCGGCGGTAAAAGCTGCGAAAGAGCGTCAGCGTTTCGCGGACCGAGAGCTTTTCCGACAGTCGGGTTTCTTGCAGCGAGATGCCGATCCGTTGACGGATTTCGTCCCCATCGTTTTTCCAGGTAAGACCCAGCACCTCGACTTCGCCGGAGGTGGGCGATAACAGCCCTTCGATGATTTCGATCGTGGTGGTTTTGCCGGCGCCGTTCGGCCCCAGTAGTCCGAAACATTCGCCACGTTCAATGGCCAAATCGAGGCCGCGCACCGCTTCGACGGGCGGGCGGCCTTCGTAGGTCTTCACGAGCTGAGTGCAGCGGATGGCGGAGGGCAACGAAGGGGCTGGGGCCTAGAGGCTGGGGGCTAGGGACTAGGCGGTCAAATATAGCGAGCGATTCGAGCGTTGCCCAGGTGGCGGCAATGGTACTATGCCGCGCGAGCGCGTTTTACCGCCGGCTGCTCGACGGAGGCAGCATGCGGATCGAGGATCGCTTCCGCCGGCTGGTATTCCAGCTTGCGGAACTGCATCGCCAGATTGTAAGCCAGCGGCCCAGAGGCGACCTGATAGTCAAGGGCCATCAACGCATAGCAGAGCGAGGCCCAAACGCGCCCCAGGAGCGGGGGCGGGAAACATAGTCCCAAGTAACCCGCGCCGTACAGCAATGAGCCGCGCCGCGCGGTGCGCTGTGCGACAAACTGCCCTTCGGCCAATGCCGCCAAATCGGCCGCGCTGAAATGATGATGACGCTGGCCGGTCGCATTGTGCCCGCGCACCCAGAACCGCACCGGCGTGGCGGCACTCAACGCGCGATATAGCCGCGGATAATCGCTCGCCATGTTTTCGGGGCTGAGCCAACGCAGCGCCCCACGATAGGGTACGCTGACGGTCCACAATCCGCCGGGCCGCAGCACGCGGGCGATTTCGGCCACCAGCCCCGCGCGGTCGGGCACATGCTCCAAGACATCGAGCAGCGTTATCGCGTCGAAGCTGCCGTCGGCAAACGGCAATGTTGCACCATCGTAGTGCAAGAACGTGACACGGCTGCTCCGTACGCGGCGGCGGGCAACTCGCAAGGCCACGCGGTCGACGTCGATGGCCACCACCCGCTTTGCCTTGCGGGCCAGATGTCGCACGTGGTATCCCGCGCCGCAGCCGATGTCGAGCAGCTCGGCCCGGTCGGGCAGCCACTGCTTGGCCAGCCGCCCTCGATCGAGCGGCACAGGCAAAGCCGGCATTCGCTCGTAAAACTCTTGCTTCTCGGCGTCATCGGCGAAAATTGCCGCTTCGTCGCACGATCGTGGAGTAGGAAATGGGGAGCCTATTCGCATCACGTTAAGGTATTTCTGTAGCGAAAACCTGTAGGGAACGCCCTCTGTGGCGGTCCGCGAGGGGCGAGTCGACGTCTCACCCGCAGTTCTCGGAACGCCACGGAGGGCGTTCCCTACAAACCCGAACGGTATGGCAGTAGCAATCGTGGGCGGTAGTCTAGGAAGAACTTGCGGACTAGGCAACGTCAGTCTTGCCGACCTAACGGGAGGTATCCCCCACCGGCTTCTGTAGAGAACGGACTTCCTGCCGGTGGGTGAATGGCGGCGCGAGGCCAAATCGTAATTCGCTCAACGGCTCGGAGTCCGTTCCCTACAGACCTGAAAGTCGCTCCGTCCGCTACCACTCGACCGTGGCGTCCGCCATCGCTCGTCGAGCCGGCCATATTCACCAAACTCGCGCTGGCGCCGATTCGATAGCACCTATTGGGTTGCCGCGCCCCGATTCGAAGGAAGGCTCTGCCGCGGTCATAACTCAAAGCCACGATTGCCATTGACGACTAACGGGGCCGGGCACTATCGTGCCGCCGCTCGCGGGAGTCCCGACACCCTGATTCGCAGCCCGGCCTTTTTTATGCACCTTCCCTGGTTTGCCGCATGGCTGGCGTTTGCGATCGCAGCCGCCGCGCAATTTGCACTGATCACCTGGCAGCTTTGGGAGAATCGCCGCTTCGCGCGCAGCCGCCTGTTTCGATCGCCCATCGTTCGTCATCGGCCCTGCGTGGCCCTATTTGCGCCGTGCAAGGGACTCGACCCAGAGGTTGTCGAAAATCTCCGTCCGTTGCTGCGGCAAGATTACGACAACTACCGCGTCACGTTTATCGTCGAAAGCGGCGACGACCCGGTCTGCGGGCCCATTCGCCGGCTGATGATGCAACATCCGCGCGTGCCCGCCCGGCTGCTTGTTGCGGGCCAGGCTACCGACACGGGACAAAAAGTTCATAATCTGCGGACTGCAACAGCCGACCTGCCCGACGACGTCGAAGTGTTGGCGTTTGTCGATTCCGACGCGCGGCCTCGCGCCGACTGGTTACGGCGGCTTGTCAGCCGGCTCAACCGGCAAGAAATTGGCGCGGTGACCGGCTATCGCTGGTTCGTGCCCACCGATCGCTCCGCGGCGCAATTGCTGCTCTACAGCGTCAACGCCTCGGTGGCGTCGGGCTTCGGGCCCGGCGGCCATCACCTGGTGTGGGGTGGCTCGTGGGCGGTCCGCCGCGATGTCTTCGAGCAGTTGGGATTGCGTAGCGCCTGGCGCGGAACGCTCAGCGACGACCTGGTGGCCACTCGCGTGCTTCATCAGTCGGGATTGCGCGTCGAGTTCGAGCCGGCTTGCATGGTGGCTTCGCCCATTGATGGCGGTTGGCAGCAGGCGCTGTCGTTCATTCGGCGGCAATATGTGATCTCGCGGTTCTACGCGCCGCGATGGTGGCTCTTGGCGCTGACGGCGGCCACGCTGGGAGTCGTGACTTTTTGGGGCGGCCTGGTCGCGTTGGTCACAGGCGCTGCTGCTGGCGCCGACTGGACCTGGGTGCCCGCACTGGTCTGCTCGTTGTTCTACGGCGGCTCGATATTGCGTGGCTGGCAGCGCCGGGCACTGGCACGGGTTTATTTGCCCGACGCACAGTCACGTCTGGCGGCCGCCGCCTGGATCGATCTCTGGACGGGACCGCTGGTGGGGCTGGCCCATTGGTTGAGTATTCTCAGTTCGCTCGTTGGCGACGAGCTCGATTGGCGCGGCGTTCGGTATCGCATCCGCCGGGGAGGCGGCATCGAAATCGTTTCTCGCGAAGTTGCAATTCCGACCGGTCCACCAACGCCGAAACCAGGCCGCCGGCCGAAGCGCCAGTTGCAGCCTGTCCACTGCCACACCGGCGGTTCATAAAGCGGAGATTTTGATCGCGAGAAACGAACGGAACGAATTCCGTTCTACGGGGGGCCAACATGCGAATCGTCTTGTGGGACACGCGCCGGCTTGACGTGGCCAAAGATTTTGCGGGCGGTTTTGGCGTCGGCCAATATCCTGGCCAAGGTGGCGTCGGCGGCTGGCTCGTTCGCAGGGCGTTCAAGCGCGATCGCCGTCCTGTGGCGCTTGCCTTTGCCTATCTGGCGGCCATCTTTCGCCGCTTGGGGCACCAGGTCGAGTACAGCGAAGACCAGGTTCCGGCGGGGGCCGACGTCTATCTCTTCCATCCCGCGCTGATCACGCTGGCGCTGGAGCGCCGGGCGATCGAGAAGGCGCTCGCCCAATCGCCGCAGCCCACGGTGCTGGTCACCGGTATTTTGGCTCACGCGCTACCTGAAGCGTTCGCAGGGCTGAACGTTACCTTAGTGCGCGGCGAAATCGAGCAATTGCTCTGGAAGCTCGACGAGGTGCTGTCGGCCGCCGCCGGAGCCGTGAAGAGCGATGGTTTCACCACGATTGATATCGGCTCGGTCCGCGATCTCGATGCCTTGCCGTTTCCCGATTGGTCGCCCTTCGGGCCGCGGCGTTTCCGCGTGGCATACGACTTCTGGAAATTTCCCACGGCGTTCATTCAGCAAAGCCGCGGCTGCACGTTTTCGTGCAACTATTGCCCCTATATCGTCGTCGAAAAATCGACCCGTTTTCGCCAGCCCGAGCTGGTGGCCGACGAGATGCGGCACGGCGTCGAAACCTACGGCTTTCGCTCGTTCAAGTTTCGTGATCCACTGTTCGGCCTCGACCGCCCGCGCGTTTTTCGCCTGGCTGAAGCGATCGGGCGGTTGCCGCGCCCCGTGCAATTCTCAATCGAAGGCCGCATCGACCTGCTGCGGCCCGACGTCTTGCGCGAGCTGAAGCGCGTCGGGTTGACCAGCATCACCGTGGGCATCGAGACGCCCGACGAAGGCACGCTGCGCCGCCACAAGCGGGCGCCGATCAAAGACGACCGGCAGCGCGAGTTCGTCGCGCTCTGCCGCGCGCTGGGCATCCGCACGGTGGCCGGATTCATGATCGGCTTTCCCGAAGATACGACGCGGTCGATCGAGGCGGTGCTCAAGTACGCCAAGCTGGTCGGGCCGACGTTCGCGAATTTCAATATCGTCACGCCCTATCCGGGCACCGAGTTTTTCAACGAGGTACGGAACCAAATCGCCAGCTTCGATTTCACGCGCTATAACGTCTACACGCCGGTGATGAAGTATCGCCATCTCACGCCGGACGAAGTGGCTTGGCAGCACGCCCGCTGCTTCGTTGGCTATTATTTCCGTTCGCGCTGGTTTGCCGAAAATGCGCGGCTGGTGTGGCCGCGGTTGGGCCGGCTGCTTTCCGACCATGCGGTCGCCAAAGATTCGGCGAGGCTCGCTGAAGCCGACGGAGAACGGGCCTCGAAGGCCGCGTGACCCTCTTGCACACTGGCACCCCGTTTCACTTGGCGTCAGCCAACTTGCGGCGGAATGTGCGAACGCTGTCTTGTACCACCAGCGGCAACTTCGATCGCAGCAGGTTCGTGCCGTTGAACCAGCCATGCGGCTCGTCGAAGATCAGGTGGCACTCGATGAACATCGCCCCTGCCGGCTCTTGCAGCTCCGTCACTCGGCAATATCCGCCAAGGCCAGCGTAGGCCCGCGGTTCGCCTAGCGTGGTTTTGCCCGATCCGCCGCGCAGAATCGGCCGCCAACGAGCCGGATAATCGGCGTCGTCTGCCAAGCCGGGGTCGAGCAGCGCGGCGGCCACCGCCCCGCCGTCACTGCGGGTGATGGTCGCGTGAGTGATGCCGCTGACTTGCACCTTGTCGAGCACCGGTAGCTCGATGCGAAAGTAACTTTCCTTGAAATCGTCCAAATCGCTCACATGCAACTCGCGTTTGCGTAATTCGTCGTCGGTCAGCGTCTCGGAGCGCGCCTGCGACGACCGATTGCCCCCGGCCAACTCGCCCAGCAGATTCTTATCGCTTACCGTCTGCAAAGTGCCATACGCGACAAACCACAGATCGATCTGTTGCACGCGGCCCGCCTTTTTCTCTTCCGTGCCTTTTGGAAGATGGCCTTCCAGGCCATCGTTGTTGGTGGGCGATTTGCCAAGCTGTTGTCCACCGTCGCCCGGCGAATGAATTTCGAGCTGAAACGGCGCAACAGCCGACTTACGCACGAACTGATCGTACGAATATTTTTTGGAAACTAACCGCTCGATGGCTTGCTTTTGTTCCGGGCCGCTCAGCCCGTCAGCCAACGACGGTTCGGCCAGCTTGACTGCCCGCGCACTCGTGCCGGCTTCAATTCCACGCTCGACCAATTGGCGAAAGAGCGGGTTCGCGATTTCGCTATCGCCCGCCGAGGCGATCGACGGTAGTAACAGCAGAAGCGTAGTGACCCAACGCTTGATTAGGTAGTTCATATCGTGTGCTCCATCGATGAACAGATTCGGGAGGATTCTAAGAACTGGACGACGCGAGCAATTTAACCGTTTTCCTCCGGAGCGTAGGCGTTCATGGTAGACTGTGGTGCCGACCGTAATTATTGGTGCGACATTATCGTGGTACAATAGCCGCCATAAGGGCGTAGACAAGTGATCCTATTGCATGGAACGACTCGGCAAGGCGCGAGATCGATCCTGATGTACGGACCAAATCCGCAATTTCACGAGCCCGGTGCGCAAGCATCGGGAAACGGTTTTTCGGTGACCGCCGAATCCGGCCCGTTTTATTTCGGCACGCCGGAAGATTACGCGCGCGGCAAGGACCGCGAATTCCCCGACGAGGACGGACCGGCTATACTTGTAGTAGACGTGCCTGACGACCTCGTGCAACTTGCCGTGAATGATTGGTTTCCTCTAAGTCAGGGACTTGTGCAATTCGACCTTGGCGCCGGCCTCGAAGAACTGGTCGCTGCATGGCCATCACTTGCCAAACACATTCGAGCAATCCAATGAGTACCGTTTCTCCTTTTGCCGAGCGGATTCAAGATGCCTTTGGCCGGAGGAGTGGCGTGGTACGATTAGTCGATGAACTTTTGGTTTTATGTCGACAACACGGCCTACGGCTTGAGTGGCAAAATGGCATCTGCCAAGTTGGCGTGGGATCGCCTGAGCCGGTGGAATCGGTTGAGGTAACGATCCCTGAATCGGTATTCCGCGCGCTGCTCGCGCGGATCGCCTCCCTTTGCAATGACCACGCTGCCTGTTCTGTTTCTCCCTATGGCGGCGAGGGCATGTTGGCCGCCGATGCTGGTGCCACGTCGTATTGCCAAATCGCTTTCAGCAACCGCCCCGGCGACTTGTGGCTGACAATGAGCAGATGCAATTAAGATTGGCAGCGCCGTGCGGATACGGTGACTCAGTAGACCGGAGAAGTACGCTTCCTCTTCTCTGTTTGGATTGAAACATCGGGCGCTATTTCAATCGCCGATACCGCCGGATCAGTGCGTTGGTCGAACTATCGTGCTCAAGCACCGGCTCGGTTTTGCTCTCTAACTCAGGAATGATCCGCTTGGCCAGCACCTTGCCTAGCTCGACGCCCCATTGGTCGAACGAATTGATGTGCCAGATCGTTCCCTGTGTGAACACCTTATGCTCATACAGCGCCACCAGTTTGCCCAGCGCCTCGGGCGTGAGCCGCTTGAGCAGTAGGGTGTTCGTGGGATGGTTGCCCTCAAATGTTCGGTGCGGCACCTGAAAATCGGCCACGCCATCGGCCTTGACCTGCGCCGCCGTCTTGCCGAATGCGAGTGCCTCGGTTTGCGCAAAGAGGTTCGACATCAACAGGTCGTGATGGTTGCTCAGCGGGTTGAGCGTCTGGCAGAAGCCGATGAAGTCGCAGGGGATCAGCTTGGTGCCTTGATGGATGAGCTGGTAGTAGGCATGCTGGCCGTTGGTGCCCGGCGTGCCCCATACTATCGGACCAGTCTGATAATCGACCGGCCGGCCGTCGAGATCCACATGCTTGCCGTCGCTCTCCATGTCGAGTTGCTGCAGGTAGGCGCTGAACCGACCTAGATAATGGTCGTACGGCAAGATCGCCACCGTCTCAGCGCCGAAGAAGTTGTTGTACCAAATGCCCAGCAGCCCCAGCAGCACGGGCAGGTTGCGGTCGAACGGCGCCGTGCGGAAATGCTCGTCCATGGCGTGAAAACCTGCCAGCATTTCGCGGAATTGATCGGAGCCGATGGCGATCATCAGCGACAGCCCGATGGCCGAATCGTACGAATACCGCCCGCCGACCCAGTCCCAAAACTCGAACATGTTGGCCGTGTCGATGCCAAACTTGCTTACCTCTTCGGCGTTCGTCGAGACCGCCACAAAATGTTTGGCCACCGCCTTTTCATCGCCCAGTGCTTCGAGGCACCAGCGGCGGGCCGAATGGGCGTTGGTGAGCGTTTCGAGCGTGGTGAAGGTTTTTGACGAGACGATCACCAACGTTTCGGCCGGGTCGAGATCGCGAGTAGCTTCGGCCAGGTCGGTGCCGTCGATGTTCGAGACAAACCGGAACGTCAGGCTGCGGTCGCTATAGTGCCGCAGCGCCTCGTAGGCCATCACCGGCCCCAGGTCCGAGCCGCCGATGCCAATGTTGATGATGTTGCGGATGCGCTTGCCCGTGTGACCCTTCCACTGGCCGCTGCGCACGCGGTTGGCAAAATCGGCCATTTTGTCGAGCACGGCGTGGACGCCGGGCACCACGTCCTGGCCATTGACCACGATCGACTCGCCCTTGGGTGCTCGCAGGGCGACGTGCAACACGGCCCGCTTTTCGGTGACATTGATTTTATCGCCGCGAAACATGGCGTCGATGCGGTCGCGCAGTCCCGACTCTTCGGCCAACTGCACAAGCAGCCGCAACGTTTCGTCGGTGGCTCGGTTTTTGGAATAGTCGAGATAGATGCCGTCGGCCTCGGCGGTCATCCGCTCGCCGCGTTTCGAGTCGTCGGCGAAGAGCTGCCGAAGATGAACGTCGCGAATGGTCTCGTAATGGGCTTGCAGTTGCTTCCAGGCGGCGCGTTGGGTGGTGGGGGTGATGCTCATGTGCTTCTCCGTTGGTAATGTCGCCTTTCGCTCCGCGAACGCGGCGCCGTCGCGGGGCGGAAAACGACGTTAGGTCTGTAGGGAACGCCCTCTGTGGCGTTCCGCAAACTACGGGTGGACGTCGCGCCGCCCCTCCACGGAACGCCACGGAGGGCGTTCCCTACAGAGGCGTTATTGCAACGGCCACGTCACACCGCCTGACCCGCTCCTCGGGCTGCGTGGCGCTCGATGGCCGCCGCCACAAAACCGGCAAAGAGCGGATGCGCGGCGGTCGGTTTGCTCTGAAATTCGGGGTGAAACTGCACCGCCACAAACCACGGATGGCCGGGCAACTCGATGATCTCGACCAACGCGCCGTCGGGGCTGGTGGCCGCCACCGACAGGCCATGCGCCTCGAACTGCTGCCGGTAGACGTTGTTGAACTCGTACCGATGCCGGTGCCGCTCGCGAATGGTGGGCGTGCCGTAGCAGGCGGCCGCGCGGCTCGCGGCCTCGAGCATGGCCTGTTGCGATCCCAACCGCATCGTGCCGCCCTTGTCGATAATCGACTTTTGCTCGTCGAGCAGGCAGATCACCGGGTGCGGCGTGTCTTTGCTGAACTCGGTGGAATGCGCCCCGGCCAGCCCGACCACGTTCCGCGCAAACTCGATCACCGCGCACTGCATGCCCAGGCAGATGCCCAGAAAAGGCACGTCGCGCTCACGGGCAAAGCGGATGGCCTCGACCTTGCCTTCGATGCCCCGCTCGCCAAAGCCGCCGGGCACGATCAGCCCGTCGTAGCCCGACAGCAGCCGTTCGGGCCCCTCGCGCTCGACCTCTTCGCTCTGGATGCGTTGCACGCGCACCTGGGCCAGGTTGGCGATGCCGGCATGGTCGAGCGACTCGTAAATCGATTTGTAGGCGTCGCGATGCTCGGCGTATTTGCCCACCACGGCGATGCTGATTTCCTGCTCTGGGTTGCGCAGCCGATGGAGCAGCTCGCGCCAATCGTCGAGCTCCAGCGGCCCGCAGGCCAATCCCAGCCGCCGCACAATCAGGTCGTCCAGCCGGTTTTGCACCAGGCTCAAAGGCACTTCGTAGATCGAAAAATCCTTGTCCTTTTCTTCGATCACCGCTTCGCTGGGCACATTGCAAAACAGGGCGATCTTTTCTCGGTCTTCGCGGCTGATCGAGCGCTCGGTGCGGCAGATCAGCACGTCGGGCTGAATGCCGATCTCGCGCAACTGCCCCACCGAGTGCTGCGTGGGCTTGGTCTTCAGCTCGCCGGCCGCCTTGAGATACGGCACGAGCGTCAGGTGGATATAGAGGCAATTGTCTTTGCCCACGTCGAGCGAAAACTGCCGAATGGCCTCCAAAAACGGCTGGCTTTCGATGTCGCCCACGGTGCCGCCGATCTCGGTGATGACCACATCGACGTTTTCCGCGGCCAGCTTGCGGATGCAGTCCTTGATCTCGTTGGTGATGTGAGGAATCACCTGCACCGTCTTGCCCAGAAACTCGCCCCGCCGCTCCTTGTTGATGACTGACTGATAGATTTGCCCGGTGGTGTAGTTCGAGTCGCGGGTGAGCGGGCTGTGCGTGAAGCGTTCGTAGTGGCCCAGGTCGAGATCGGTCTCGCTGCCGTCGTCGAGCACATAGACTTCGCCGTGCTGATAGGGACTCATTGTGCCCGGATCGACGTTGATGTATGGATCGAACTTCTGCATCCGCACGCGCAGCCCACGTTGTTCGAGCAGCATGCCGATCGAAGCGCTGGTCAGTCCCTTGCCCAGCGAGCTGACCACGCCGCCGGTGACGAAGATGTGTTTGGTCATCAATACTTCCTGCTTCGTAGAACGGAATTCATTCCGTTTTCCTCATGTATCGGCGTTGGCAAGCCACGCGGTGGGCCTTCTACCTCCGATCGTGGCCTATCCGCAGACCGAATGGCGAGTCAACGTCGGTTCAGCGACGACGATTGGATTTTTTGAGGCATGGCTCGGGTGTTCAATGGGCGACGCAAGCAATGCTGCCTTGGCGAAGTGATCCGCCCAGGCAGCGGCCGCCATTGACGCGCCCTTCGGCTTGGTTATCCCTTGTCGGGTTGCTTCCCAGCAGAGCCCGACTCCGTTTCACCAAGCGACCGCAGTATAGCGGAGCGCGGCCTTCGCATGCAACGAACTTAAGCGGGGGTAGTGCTCTAAACCTGTGTCCCTGACTGCGGTCGTCAACTGCGGTCTGATGCCGCCAATCCTTTGATGACCCATGCGGTCAATCCGACCGTAACGACGACGATGACCGGATCAAGCGGGTACGGGTCACCATCGCGTTTCAGCACCGCTAGGTAAGCCCACGCGACGGCCATGAGGCACAACAACGTCTTCAAGCTGAACTGCGGGCGCGGCATGGGCTATCATCCCGGACCAACTGGACCAAACGGCTGAAACCAGAGCACTCTTGCGAACGGGTAGATGATGGCTGCGATGCACGCCGCCGCTGCGGCGATTATTAGCCACGCTGCCAGCCACGAGTAGACTGCCCGCAAGCTGAATTGAAACCGTCGGTTCATGGCCCTTGCTCGGACGGCTGGGGCCAGACAAGCCAGTGGACCGCAGCGCAGAGAAGGCCATTGAAGATTGCCAGGCACCAAATCGGCGGCAGTCCGGCTCTTAGCTGAGTGGCGAGATACTCGACTGCAAGTGCCCACGACGGCGGGTTGCAAAATGATCCCTCCAAGAAAACGTAGTAATGCAAGAGTGCGAAAAGGCCTCCCGTGCCGGCCGGAATCGCTGCGCCAATCCAGAACGTGCGTGATTTACCAATCGTCAGGGTGGCTGCGACGATCGCGAGAGAACAGGGCAGGAATGCCATCGCATTAAGTGCTATAGCCGCCACCAAATTCGATTTGGAGGTACCACCCCACGCCGCCGTCGCAATCACCGCTGTCCAGACGAGGAGCAGGCGAATCGAGAACTGAAACCGTTGGGTCGTGAGTAGTATTATAGACGGTTCTGGGGCGCATAAAATAGCCGCCCTATTCAGGGCGGCTAGTGGACGCTTCTCTCGTTTATTGGCGCTGCGCCCCATTGAACGCCCGAGCTATGCCTGAGAAAATCCACCGTTGCATCGCCGACTTGCTCAAATCCTGTCAGTTCGGCGGCCAAAGAACGGAATGAATTCCTTTCTACGTCACGCGCCGCCGTTGTCGATCGACAAACGCCGCATAGTCCTGGGGCGTATCGATGCCCAGCGTGGCGTGCGGAACTACGGCGACCGCGATCGAATGCCCGGCTTGCAGCACGCGCAGTTGCTCCAGTTTTTCGATTTGTTCCAGCGGCGACGGCGGCATCGCGGCCAGCGATAGCAAGAAATCACGCCGATAGGCATAGAGGCCAATGTGCTGCAAGAAATGCGGAGGGTCGGCTTCCAGCAGCCGGTCGTCCCACTTACGAGCGTGCGGAATGGGGCTGCGGCTGAAGTAGAGTGCCCGGCCCGAAGTGTCGAACACCACCTTGACGCAGGCCGGGTCGAGCAGTTTATCGCGTTGGCGGATGGGCGTGGCGAGCGTGGCCATCATTACGTCGGGCCGCGATTCGAGCAATTCGACGGCCGCGTCGATCGACTGGCCTTCCAGCTCCGGTTCGTCGCCTTGTACATTGACCACCAAGTCGACATCGGTCATGCGCCGGGCGACCTCGGCCACGCGGTCGGTGCCACTGGGGCAATCAGGGCTGGTCATTTCGGCAATGCCGCCGAACGAGCGCACTTCGGCGGCGATTTCTTCGTGATCGGTGGCCACGCAGACGCCGCTCGGCCACCGGGCCCGCCGGGCGGCCTCATAGGTATGCTGAATGAGCGATTTACCGGTCTCGCGCAGCAGCAGCTTTCGCGGCAGCCGCGTCGACGCCAGCCGGGCAGGAATGATGATAACGCTGTTCATGGCAATGTAGCTCCGACACTCCGTGGCGGAGGTTCCGGTCGCCAAGGGCGACCGCGATCCCCGTCACGGAGTGCCGGGGCTACTGTGTCGGCTGCGCCGACCTATGTTCCGCAATGGCTTGCGGCGCTGAGCGAGCCATTTTTGAAACGATTGCTGGCTCTCGGCGGATGGTTGGCCGGCGAGCAGATTTTCGACGCTCAGCCGCCGAAGGGCTCATTCCAGCGTTCTAATAATGTCGGCATCTGCCGATGCTACGCGATAGGTCGTGGGCAGACAAGCTCGGCAACGAACGGGCGGCTAGTTTCAGTGCATCGACGCGGTGGTGCGCCTTCTATGTCTTCTCTGGGAATCAAGCTATCCTACTGATATGGAGCTACCCATCCAATTCCCGAATGACGCCGATGTCATCGCCGAAGAGGCTGAGCGCTTCCGGGCGCTCTCTCCTGTAGAGCGGATGCGGGTCATCGCCGACTTGTTAAACGCCGGCGAACAACTGATGAAGCTCTCGCCAAAGGCTGAGTTTCTGCGGCAATACACGCAGAAGCAAGAGGAACTTGCCCAGCAAGCATTCAAAGAATTTATCGCCAGACACACCCCACGATGAATCATCATGGAGCCGGTTGAAGGACCTCCGCGAGTGGTCGAACCTAGCCGATGGCGAGGACGTGCGAACGCGGTGGCTCGAAAGCGCCTTTGCGCGTTTGCTTCCGTCCGGTTGACCCGCGTTGCGCACCAGGCCGTAGCTCACTTCGCCAGAGTCGCGCCCTGCCCCGCGAGCTGCTGCCAGAATTCTCACGAATTCTGCTACGCACCGAGCGGCGTTTCAACTTCCCAGCCTCAACCCCCGCGGTAGGCTTTCGCCAAACATCAAGCCGGCTTCCGATTCTTCGAGCGCGCCGCCCACCGCCACCAGCTCGCGATAATGGGCCGGTGCGTCGCGGCGCTCAAGCCATGCGATGGCGCGCTCGCGCAACTTGTCGGAGAGATCGCGATAGCGGTCTTCCGTGCGGCGGGCAAGCTGCACGATCGAAAAGGCGACCGCTTCTTCGGGCAGCCCGGCGTCGATCAACCATTCCAGCCAGCGGGCCGCCGCATCGGCCGGTGTTACCGTATTCAGGGGGCCGTACATCGGCACGCGGGCGCCTAGCCGGCCCAAGGCCCACACGGCCGCGTCGCGCACCGCCCCGACTTTTTCGCGTTCGGCCAAAGGTAGGAGTAGATCGCCCAACTCGACCTTGACTGGCACCGGCAGCAGTTCGAGCGAGCCGAGCAACCGCCAGGCCTCGGCCGCCTCGTGCGAGGTCGAGCCTAAGTCGGGCTTGCGCATCTTGGGCCGGTTCGAGGGTCGCAATGCGGCCAAGAGCGGCTCGGCCAAGGCTCGCTGCTGCCCGGCGTTCAGTCCGCCCGCAATCCGCCGCCACAGAATCAACCACTCCGTGCGGCAGGCCGGAGTGTGATGAATGCGTTTGCCTTGCAGAAGCTTCCAGGTCTGGGCAACCCGCCAATCGTCGACCGCCAGCCCGTAGCCGGGCCGCAGCGAAAAACCCAGCAGATAGAGCCACCGCAGCTCGTGCTCGGCCGTGCGTCGGCGGCCGGCTTCGATGTTGATCAGCGTTTCCCAAAAACCGCGTAAAAGCGTCATTGGCCAATCGCGGCGTTTGAGCTCGGTGGTTTCTTCCAGCCGCTTGACCAAGCTCGCGGGGGCGGGCGGTGGCCCGTCGGGCAAAAAGATCCCGCAGATGACTCGCCGACAGGCTTGTATCACCGCTTCGTCCAGAACGCCCTCGGTCTCGCCCGACCCACGATGCGCCGCACGGTCGGTCTCGGTCGCCGCGCGAACGTCGAATTGCAGCCGCCAGGTGCGCGGGCCATCGGCTTCGCCGCACCAGAGGTCGAGCGTGCCGATCTCGGTCAACCGGGCATGCAGCTCGACCGAGATAAAACCGCTCGGCCCTTTTTTGCCCGCTTCGAGCACCGTGCGAATTGGCGGCAACGATGTCATCTGTTCGGGATCGACGGTCAACAAATCGCCGGGCCGGTCGGTCAGCCGCGTGCTCGAAACGTAAATTGGAAATTCGACCGGCTGCCGAATGGCCAGCTCGAACCGCCGTTGCGAAAGATCGATTTCCGCTCCTTCTTCCACCCCGGCGGGAACCAGGCAGACGGCTGATGGCCGATCGCCCGCCGCGTCTTCGACGCCGATGTAATAGGTGCGTGCCAGCCCAGCCGAAATGCGTACGCCCAACCCTCGCCGAACCAGCCCGTAATAGGCGGCGCCTTGGGCCACCGCCAAGTCGAGCCGGGCGTTTTCTAAAATGCGCGGTTGCCACGGCTGTCTCCGCCACGGAGTGTCGGAGCTACTTTGGTCGGAGCCGCCCTCGAACCATGAGCCGAGCACTTCCAGCAGCCGGCCACGGAGCACGGGCGAGGCAAAAAAGCCGCCGTTGAACAGCACCAAGTCGGGACGGGCGGGATCGTGATCGCCGGAGACCGCGGCATCTCCGTCGAGCGCCACCTGGCGATGGGCCGAAAGAAACGACGCCAGATACTTGGTGATCGCCGGGTCGGGGGCGAAGGGCAGTCCGAACTCTTGAAACCCGCTGCGCCGCGCGGCCGGCTTGTCGTCGAGCGCCACGCGGGGCAAAAATCCTTCGAGCAACAGTTGCTCGACCTCTGCCCGCGTCACATCGACCTGAAGGCCGCCGCCGATCAGCTTCGCTCCGCTGCCGGGCAGGTTGACGGTCAAGTGTTCCGGAGCGTCGGCGCCCAGCAGCGTTTCTTTCACGCGGCGGCAACTGCGGACGAGCACGGCCCATTGCCGCGGCTCGAGCTTGCCGTCGCCGGTCAGCTTGCGTTCGATGTGGTGGGCCAAGGCCAAATCGAGATTGTCGCCGCCCAAGATCAGGTGCTCGCCGACGGCCACGCGGTGAAACATCACTTTGCCCGCTTCGCCCCGACGGACGCGAATCAACGTGAAATCCGAAGTGCCGCCACCGATGTCGCAGACCAGAATCTTTTGGCCCGGCGTGACTTGCTCTTGCCAGCGGTCGCCCTGCGCGTCGATCCAGGCGTAAAAGGCGGCTTGCGGCTCTTCGATCAGCACCACCCGCGGCAAGCCCGCCAGCCGGGCCGCCCGTACCGTCAACTCGCGGGCCACTTCATCGAACGACGCCGGCAGTGTCAGCACCACGTCTTGCTCGGCCAACGGCTCTTGCGGAAAACGCGCGTCCCAGGCAGCGCGAATGTGTTCGAGATATCGCGCGCTGGCCTCGACCGGCGAAAGCCGCTCGACATCGGGCGCACCGTGCCACGGCAGCAGTTGCGCCGTCCGATCAACGCCCGGATGGCAAAGCCACGACTTGGCCGAGGCGATCAAGCGGCCCGGCACGCTCGTGCCATGATCGCGGGCAAAAAAGCCGACGGCGTAGTTGCGATCGCGCTCGCTCCAAGGCAAGGCCAAAGCCCCGGCGGCAAATTCGCCGGCCGCCGCTTCGTAATGGAACGACGGCAGCGTTTCACGAGCTTCGACCTCTGCCGGCGCCACAAGCTGTGGAAGGGGCAGCGTGTGGACGCGCGGCGGCGACTCTAAGGTATCGACATAGGCGACTGCCGAGTTGGTCGTGCCCAGATCGATGCCCACCAGGTAGCGACTGAGTGTCTCGTGATTGTCGGGCGGACTCATTCCGGAAATAACCGCTCTCGCAAGTCGGCCGTCAGCGGCGCGGCGTATTCGCTGATTTCAAACACCTCGGCATATTCAACCTGCCGGCCCCGCTGCTCGCCGTACCGCGCGATCAATTCGTCGCGATAACGGTCAGTCTGCAATCGAAGATAACCCAGATACCAATCGCGCAACCACTGTCGCCGGGTCGCCTCGCCATCGGGCACTTGCTCGGAGACACCCCGATTATACGGCAGCCACTCGAAGAACTGCGACGCATGGCAGGCCAGCATGTCGACGATCGTCTCGACATGCTCGTGCACATCGACCACCACGTCGCCCGAGAGCGGCGCGGGCTTAGTGAACCGGTCCGGCAGAAAGGCCACGACGGGGTCGCGCCGCAATGCCGGCGCATCAGGAACCAGCGACGGCACCGTCACCAGGTAACAGGCGTCGCGCACCACGTCGCCCACGGCGCGATGATCGGGGTGATAGTCGTTGGTGCGGTGCGTCAGCACCAGGTCCGGCTGAAACGAGCGAATCTCGCGAATGACTTGCCAGCGCAGTTCGAGTGTCGGTTCGAGTCGGCCATCGGGGTTGTTCCAGACCTCGGCCTCAGCACCGATCACCGCCGCCGCGGCCCGTGCTTCGCGCCCGCGGCGCTCCGCGAGCTCCTTCCCGGAGATCAGGTGGTGGCCGGCATCGCCATTGGTGAGCGTCACGATTTTCACCCGATGCCCGCGGCGGCGATAGATCGCCGCCAGCCCACCCGCGTGAAACTCAGCGTCGTCAGGGTGGGCCACGAGCAATAGCAATCGCAGAGAAGTAGAATTCATCACCCGAATGTGTTTGTATGATCGGTCTGCTTGTCTTAAGTTTAAAAATGGCCTATAATTGCGTCAATAAGACTGCTTCGGCGTCGCACTTCTGAAGGGACGAAAAGCAACCGTGAAGCACGAGTCCGCTCATCCAAGCACGCTTAATAACGCGACCTCCACAAACGGTGAGGCACTTGCTGAGAGATTGTCGGTGGCAATTCGGCTTTTGAACGATTCCATCGAAATCGATCCGGGCGTGCTGGGCGGAGTGCCGGTCGTTCGCGGCACGCGAGTCTCGGTAGCTCGGGTACTTGCAGAAATTGCTGACAATTCCAGTATTTCGGAAGTCGCGGACAATCTTGAGATTGACTCGCAACTGCTCAAGAATATCGTCGAGGGGTTTTCGATCAGTCTCGACCAGCCCCTCGCAGAATGAATCGAGTGCGGTTTGACGAATGTTTCACGAGCAAGCGAGTGAACGCTCTGTGCGAGGCGGAAGGAAAAGTTGCAGTCGATATCTTTCCACGGCGCTTGCGCAGCAAAGCGGTGAAAGACCTCGAAGTTGTCGAGCGATTTTTAGCATCGCAGTCAACTCTGGTGACGACCGACCATCGCCTACCCCTAAAGCAAGCGCAGCACATCCCCGATCATCATCCCGGAATCATCGTTGTTCGCAACAATGGGCCGCACACGCAGCGCGAGCGGGACATCGTAGAAGTTCTAGCACTTTTCAAGGCATGCGTGCCGCAATGGGAGCAGTTGACGTGGTTGAACTCGATCGTGGAGCTGTACCAAGATAGGGCCGAAGTGTATTCAATTAAAGCCGGAAAGCCGACACGGCCCGTCGTTGCTCAATTTGGTGATAGTGACTTTTTGACTTTGCTCTCGGATGCCTTAACCGCCAACCTGCAAAGGGGAAGCTGATGACTCAGAATGCGCGGCTGTTGCTTCGGGCGTTTCTACCGGCAGTGCTTTGCGGTCGCATCATCCTGGCCGACGAGCCGCCTGCCGAAACTCCGGCGGCCGATGCGAAACCGGCGGTCTCGCTCGAAGAGCCGACCGGCAAATACATCCGCCTGGTTCGCGACGACGACGATCGGCCGATCGAAATGCAAACGGCCATCGTGCGGTTCGCGGCCGACGACGACGTTCGGGCGGGGTTGACGGTCGACCTGATTGCCGCGGTCCATATCGGCGAAAAATCGTATTACGAGCGGCTCAACCGCCAGTTCGAAAAATACGATGCCTTGTTGTACGAGCTGGTCGCTCCCGAAGGCACCCGCGTGCCCAAAGGCGGCGCCAAGAGCAGCCATCCGGTCGGCAAGCTGCAAACCATGATGAAAGACCTGCTCGATCTCGACTTTCAATTGGACTATGTCGACTACCACCAGAAGAACTTTGCGCATGCCGACATGTCTCCCGAGCGGTTCGCCAAGTCGATGAACGACCGCGGCGAGAGCATTTGGGCGCTGGTGTTTCGGATGTTGGGGCAGAGCATTGCGCAAGAGAGCAAGCATGCCGATCGTTCGTTCGACGCCGATTTGCTGCTGGCCTTGTTCGACAAGAACCGCGCGTTGGCGCTGAAGCGCGTGCTGGCCGAGCAGTTTGAGGACCTGGAAGGAGCGATGAGCGCCTTCAACGGTCCCGACGGCTCGACTTTGATTACCGAGCGTAATAAACGAGCTTTAGAAGTGCTCGACAAGGAAATCAAGGCGGGCAAGAAGCGGCTAGCCATTTTTTACGGTGCCGGGCACATGCCCGACATGGCCCGCCGGCTGCTCGACGACTTTCATCTGAAGCCGCGGCAGGAGCAATGGATCACCGCATGGGATCTACACCCGCCCGCCAAGCGC
The DNA here is from genome assembly GCA_035252155.1 of Pirellulales bacterium. Lineage (GTDB taxonomy): Bacteria > Planctomycetota > Planctomycetia > Pirellulales > JAICIG01 > JAICLL01. The sequence continues at coordinate 57,074 of DATFDL010000776.1, forward strand.
GCGAGGCCCGCGGCGAAGAAAGCCGCGCCCGAGCCGGCCGGCGCCGCCCGCTAAACGCCGCAAACTCTGGGGTCGCCCGGCAGTAGCCATGCTCCGACTTACTCCTCAGCAAATCGCAGCCGTGGCCTCGAGCGGTGATACCCCGCCGAAATTATTCGATCCAAATACGCGAACGACTTACGTCTTGCTCCGCAAAGACACGTATGACGAGCTGGCCGCCGGATCGCAGACCGGGGTACAGCGCGTTGCCGCGGCGATCGATTGGGACCGAGCGCAAAGTGCCCTGCGCCCACCCCAAGAATGGTTTGACGGAGACGAACCGAAGCCGTTCTGAAGATGTCGGCGGCATGACGCAACTATGAATGTCGAAAAGGCATCATGCCCCGCTGGTGGGCTCTAGCGGCTTATCCGGCTCGCGATCTGGGTAAAGCGTGACCCGCAGGGACGCTCCCGCCGCGGCCATTCGGCCGAGCAACTCAGCGGACAACGCTTGGTTGAACGCCCACGGCTCCAGCCCGCAGTCATAGCCGATGTTGAATTCCCGCCGCGAGCACCCGGCCCAGAGCGACCGTAGCGACTGGGGGAGCCCTTCCACGACGGTGAGCATGGCGGAGATATTCGGTTCCGGCTCGGCGTGCTGATCGCGCGTCTCAAAACAGGCGTACCAGAGCCCATCTTCGCCCTGGGTCACGTGGAGGGGCGTGACGCCGGCGGCCTCGAATGCGGTGGCCAGAGCGGTCAGATCGTCGGCCGATGTGAGATCCAGGTCGGTATTCAGGTAGGTGATGATGCCGTCCACCCGTGCGACCTCCGTCCGCAAACCCCAATGCCCGCAGATTTGCGACCCATCGCGCAGAGCGCAATGGCTACGGTGCGTCCAACGTTACGGGTCCATCGTAATGCAAGCCGCGGGCGATGGTCAATCAAGCGCCCCGCCACGTCGCGGCCTCCTCACCGTCGAGCCGTAGCGTGAGACACTTGGCGCTGCCGCCGGCTTTGACGAACTCGTCGAGTGGCGTTTCGCGCGGCTCGAAACCGACGGCGCGCAACTGCCGGTGCAGTTCGCCACAGCCGGCGTTGGTGACAACGGTGCGGCCCACCACCACCGCGTTGCAGGCAAACCGCCGCGCTTCGTCGTCGTCGACGGGAATCAACTCATCGACGAACTCGCGCAAGGCCCGCAGGCCGTACTCGTCGAAGGCGGGCGGGTAGTAGATCGCCCGGCCGGGGGCCAACGGGCAGAAACAGGTGTCGAGATGATAGTAATACGGATCGACCAGCTCCAGCGGAATGACGCGGCAAGCCAGGCGTTCGCCGATCTGCTGGTGCCCGCGGGCGTCGCTACGAATGCGATAGCCGGCGAACAAGGTGTCGCCGCAGAACAACGCATCGCCCGCTCCCTCGAAGTACACATCGTCGGGCACGCGCTCGACATCGTAGCCCTGGGCTGTCAGCCAGGCTTCGTCGAACGGCTCTTCGCCCTGGCGCTGCGGATGCCGGAAATGAGCCAGCACCGCCCGCCGCCGATAGATCAGGGCGGCGTTGGCCGTGAACACCAGATCGGGCAGACCTTTCACCGGTTCGAGCGTCGAGATGCGCGCCCCCGAATCTTCGAGCAACGTGCGCAGCGCGGTCCATTGTTGCACCGCCAGCGAGTGATCGCTCTGCCGCTGGCGATTCATCCAGGGATTGATTTCGTACTCGATCCCGTAGTAATCGGGCGGGCACATCAAAAGATGCGGCTCGGTCATGGCGACGGCGCGTGCTCCAACTCCAATACCAGAGATCGCAAAAACGGCTCGACGTCGGTCACCAGCCCGACCGTTTGAAACGAGCCGCGGTCGTTCAGCTTGATCACGGTCGAAGGGTTGATGTCGACACAGACCACCTTCACCCAGGCGGGCAGCAGGTTGCCCACGGCGATCGAGTGCAGCGTGGTGGCGATCATCAGGCAGAACGTCACGCCGCGCAGCAGCCGCCGCATCTCACGCTGGGCCACCAGCACGTCGGTGATGACTTCGGGCAGCGGCCCGTCGTCACGGATGCTGCCGGCCAACACAAAATCGACGTTGTTTCGTACGCACTCGTACATGATGCCAGAGGTGAGCGCTCCGGTTTCGACGGCCCGGCGAATGCCGCCCAGCCGCCGGATGCGGTTGATCGCCCGCAGATGATGCTCGTGCCCTTCCTCGGTCGGAATGCCGCGTTCCATGTGGATGCCCAAGCTGGTGCCGAAGAGCGATTGCTCAATGTCGTGCGTGGCCAGGGCGTTTCCGGCGAACAGCACGTGAAGGTAGCCCTGGCGAATCAGATGGCAGAGATGTTGGGTGCTGCCGGTGTGTACGATGGCCGGGCCGCCGACCAGCAGCACGCGACCGTTCGAGCCGCGCGTGCGCTGCAGTTCGCGGGCAATCTCGCGGACTGCCAGCCCTTTGGGTTTTTCGGTCGAAACGGCGCTGCCCATGAACTCGAACATCTGGCGTTCGGTGGCCCGCTGCTCGGGAAAGACCTTCACTCCGGCGTGGCCCACCACCAGTTGGTCGCCGGTGCGAACCTCGCACATCGGCACGCACCGCGCCTGCCGCGCGGCCGGCTCGACCAGCACGCCGCAATCCATCTCTTGATCGTCGACGGAAATCCATTGACCATCGAGCCGGATTTCGGTGCGCTGATTTGTCGTACTATAAAAACCTTCGGGGAAGGCGCCATCCATATCGGCGGCCACCAGGCGGCAGTCTTGCGTGGCGGTGGGCACGGCGCCGTGATCGGCGATCTGATCGAGGATGTCGCGCAGTTGCTCTTCGCTGGCGGCCGAGACTTCGACCACGGCGTGACTGGGGTCGCTGCGGGCCTGCCCGATGGCGATTTTTTGAATCCGAAACGCACCGCCGCGGCTGGTGATGACGTCGAGCACCTTGGGCAGGATCAAGCTGTCGATGATATGCCCGCGAATCTCGACGGTTTGCACGTGTCGTTGAGTTTCGCTGTGGGCGGCCATCCGGTGTCCTCCGTGCTTAGGGGCGGAATGATAGGCGGGGTGAAACGTATCTGCGAGCGTCGGTCAATTCCACCAGCAACATTCTATGCCGGGGCGCCGCCATCGGCCAAGCTCAAGCCGCCGGATGGACGTTATCGCCCCAGGCATCGGTTAACCGACCACCATGACCGAAATGGCGATGAAGGGCTCGCGATTGACTAGCTCCGCAATGCAGCCGATAATTTCGGTATGAACATTGAAGTGGCAAGCGCCGATCCTGAAATCCTCGCCGACGCGCTGGCGATCATCGAAGCTCTCACGTCAGGGAGCCCGCCCGATCCAATGGTCATCCGGCGCGTTCGGGCACGTTCAGAAGTAATCTGCGAGCGCATCCTGCGAGAGCATGGACTTCTCGACATCGCTGTACCGGCGATTCGTGAATTCCGAGATCGATGAAGTACGTTTTGGATTCGCCAAAATTTTTTTCACATCTTTCCCTGATGCCGGATGCGATCCAATTGTCGTCTCAGGTCCGGATCGGCGTCTACGATTGTCTCTACGTGGCCTTGGCCGAACGAGAACAGTGCCGCGTTGCCACGGCCGATCATCGATTACTGCATTCGTTCCCCGCGCATACGATTGCTCTCGCCTCAATCCCGTAGGTGTCGCTCTCAGAGTGCCACGGGCTGACTTACTTCACGCCACAGGCCCGTTGCGCGCGGAGCAAGACCTCGCCGGCTTTTTTTCGGGCGCGGGCGGCGCCGTCGGCCAAAATGGCCCGCACTTGGTCGGGCTGCGCGGCCAACTCGGCCCGTCTGCGGCGCGGCTCGGCCAAGAACCGCTCGGCCACGTCGGCCAGGGCCTGCTTGATCTCGCCATAGCCGAAACCGCCGCGGCGATACAAGGCCGCCATTTCGGTCCGCTCGGCGTCGCCGGCGAAGAGCGAATAAAGCTGAAACAGATGATCGCCCTCGGGCTCCTTGGGCTGATCCATCGGACGCGAATCGGTGACGATCCGCATGATCTTTTTGCGCAGGGCCTTGGCTTCCTCGAACAACTCCAGCGTGTTGTTGTAGCTCTTCGACATTTTTTCACCGTCGGTGCCCGGCACCTTGGCGGCGGCCGGCAGCACCTTGCCTTTGGGCATGACGAAGGTCTCGCCAAACTGGTGATTGAAGCTGCCGGCCAGGTCGCGACAGACCTCGATGTGCTGAAGTTGATCTTCACCCACCGGCACGATGTCGGCGTCGTAGATCAGAATGTCGGCGGCCATGAGCACGGGATACATAAACAGGCCGGCGTCGGCCGCCAGCCCTTTGGCCTTTTTGTCTTTGTAGGCGTGGCACCGTTCGAGCAGGCCCAGGGGCGCGCCGGTCATCAACAGCCAGCACAGCTCGCTGGCTTCGGGCACATCCGACTGCACAAACAGCGTGGCCCGACGCGGATCGAGCCCCAAGGCAAGCAGGTCCAGCGCGGCTTCGTGCGTGTATTCGGCCAGCAGCTTCGGATCGCGAACCGTGGTCAACGCATGCAGATTGGCGATGAAGTAATACGCCTCGTTATCGTTCTGCAGGTCAATGTATTGCCGGATGGCGCCGAAATAGTTTCCCCAATGGAAACGGCCCGTCGGTTGGATGCCGGAGAGAACTCTCATAGAGGTCGGGGGTCGGGGGTCAGGATTCAGGGAAGAGGCTGGGGACTCGGGGCTCGGGGATAGGGATTTGTTCTCCAACCCCAAGCCTTGGTTCCCTAGACCCTAGCCCCGAGTCCCTAGCCCCTCTGCCCAACGTGCCGACGATCTCACGGACAGACTGAGCCCCGAGTTCGACAAGGGCCGAAGGGAGACCATCGAGGATTTCCATTGAGGCTTTCGGTCGGTAGTAGTTTACCGTGCCAAGTTGCACGGCCGTGGCGCCGGTCACCAAGAATTCCATCACGTCGTCGAGCGTGGCGATACCGCCGATGCCGATCACGGGCGTCGCCACGGCCCGAGCGACCTGGTAAACCGCCCGCAATGCGATGGGTTTGATGGCCGGGCCGCTCAGACCGCCCAGTACATTGCCCAGCAGCGGACGTCGCCGCCGCCAGTCGACGGCCATGCCCAGGCAGGTGTTGATGAGCGAGATGGCGTCGGCGCCGCCTTCCTCGGCGGCCTTGGCCATCGCGGCGATGTCGGTGACGTTGGGCGTCAATTTGGCGATCACCGGCAGCGAGCAGGCCGCACGAACGCCGGCCACCACGCCGCGGCACATCTCGCGGTCGGTGCCAAAGTCAACTCCGCCGCTCACATTGGGGCATGAGATATTCAGTTCAATCCCCGCCACGCCCGGCGCGCTGTCGAGCCGCCGGGCAAGCTCGACAAACTCTGCTTGGCTGCGGCCCGCAATGCTGACGACGATCGGCGCCCCGACCGACCTCAGATACAGCAGATGGTGGCTGATGAACGCCTCGATGCCGTCGTTATCCAGGCCGATCGAGTTGAGCATGCCAGCCGCCGTCTCGACCGTCCGCCAGGGAGCGTTGCCGAGCCGCGGCTCTTTGGTAATGGTCTTCGGCAGAATGGCCCCCAGCCGCCGCAGATCGACCAGGCCCTGCATTTCGCGCGCGTAGCCGAACGTGCCCGACGCCACCATGATCGGGTTGGCGAGATGCAATCTGCCTAGTTGAACGGAGAGGTCGGGCATGGAGCGTCCGGTGTTGTCCCCGGTTGCATGTTAGCCGCGCGGACGCCCGTGGGGGAGAGGGGGACTCAGGGAGACGCGGGGACACGGAGAAGCGGAGATATGAACTTCTCCCATCACCCCCTATTTCGCGTCTAGTTGTCGGGCGCAGGGCGCACCATCAGCGCCCGCATTCAAACAGCGACGGCTTCGATTAGATAATTCCGCCGTGCGTGCGGTATGGCGTCAGATGGCTCGGCATGTCGAGCATCCAGATGCGCTCCCAATCGTCGAGCAAGTGACGCAGGTCTTCCGATGACCAGATCAATTGCTGCGCGCGGCGCACCGGATCGGCCGAGTACGCCGGGACGATGCATCCCAGACTCGGGGCGATCGACAAGCCAAGCAAAACTGCCAACAGCAGATTGCGCATTGACCCAACTCCTACCTGAGACAACTGCCCGCCGCCCAAATCCGTAAAGGCGCGTAGCGTCGTCGGCCGTGCCGCGCGGGCCGAAAGGCCAACGGCGGCAACCCTCAAATGGTGATTCTTGTTTCGTCGCGTGACATGCTCAAAGCCGGCTGGGCACCGACTCTGATCGCGGGATGGGGGGGCGACGTGTGATCGCCGGGCGATACTGTGGACTCAGTGAGCCGTGACATCAGTCGCCAGGCTCGTCGTTTCTGCCGTAAGTTGCTTGTGCGCCAAGTGGTTCAGGTGTTCGGTCGATGTGTGCCGCGGGCTGCGAGTTGCCCGGTGGGGCGGCATGCTGGGCAGTGTGCTGTGCGGCGGCGTGCTGGGCGGCTGCCGCGGCGGCGGCCCGGCGTTCTAGTTCGCGGACCCGCTCTTCCATTTCCTTGCCCGGCTTAAACGTAACCACGTATTTCTCGGGCACATAGACCTTGTCGCCGGTGCGTGGGTTGCGAGCCTTGCGTGCCGCCCGCTTCTTCACCTCGAAGACACCGAAGTTTCGCAGCTCAATCCGTTTCTCTTCGACCAGGGTTTCGACGATGGCATCAAAGGTCTTTTGGACGATCTCCTTGGTCTTCAACTGCGTCAGCCCGATTTCGTCCGAGATGGTTTTGACGATTTCTTTTTTGGTCACGGCTCGGCTCTCCTAGAGAGTTGGAGGTACGGCCTGCGCGACCGGCCTCCGGGTAACACTTGACGCTCCAAGTGTAAATGCCATAAGCACTAGTGTCAAGGGCACCCACCGTAACCCAGCATGATGTCCGCCGGCTTATCGCAGCCGCGGGGGCTGCTGTCGCACGAATAAGCGATGCCGAAGGCGCCTCTGGCCGGTCGAACCAGGGTCTGCAATATCCGAGTTGTCAAAGAGCTTGATTCCGCCAGCCACGATATCGGCGGTGCGACCGGCAAACTCCAGCCAAAACAGAAAAATCGTCAAACTCGGATGACGCGGACCTGGCTGACGATCTGTTCGACGGTGAAAAGCTGCCCGCGGCCGCTGCCTGGGCAAACGGCGCAAGTATGCCGCCAGTCTTCCTCGCTTCGCACGTTCGAGTCCCAAAATGGCCAGGTGCGGCACTGGCGAGGGCGGGCTTCATATACCTTGCAGCGGCGGGTTTCGCCGTCGAAGAACACGCAATCGCCGTTGTCGAATTCGACCAAAGTGCGGCGGACCCCCACGCGGCGGACGTACTTGCGCTCGAACTCTTCGACCGACACCCCGATTTTTGCCGCCAGGGCGTCGATCTCTTCCTGATTTACCCAAACGTAGCCGGGCGCCCCGGTGCAGCAGTCGCCGCAGCCGGTACACTCGAACCGCAGGCCATCCTTAAACCAAGGCTCTTTGCTCATGCCTCTTTTGTACCCGCCGATGGCGACTCGAACAATCGAGAGAGGACAGCAGCCGGGGGCGGCGCCGTCGCGAGACTGACCAGCACGCCTGCGATTAGCGAAGCAGTCCGTCCCCAAATCACCGGGTCGAGGCCCAACAAGTAATAGGGCCGAAAGCGGGCGAGTTGCCCGATCATCGGGTCGAGCGTCTCGCCGGTCGTCAGATAAACCAGCAAAGACCGATATCGCATGACTTAAACTGACAACGCTGCCAGTTGACGTCGTGCTTCCGCGGCAAGCGGGTCTTCGGGCGCCAGACGGATGCATTGTTCAAAGGCGGCACTCGCCTCCGCGCGTTCGCCGGTGTTGGAAAGCGCGTATCCAAGTGAAAGCTGCGTGACTGCCGAGGCGGGCCGCTCGCATAAGGACGTCCGAAGCTCGCCCGCGGCTTCCTGAAAGCGGCCGCTGCGCAACAGCACCGTGCCCAAGTTATGATGTGCCGCGGCATTGGCCGGCTGCCGATGGACCAGCTCGCGCAAGGCCTGCTCGGCTTCGACGAAATCACTGCGATCGAAGAGCAACCGGCAAAGTTCGTCCAGCGGCGCAAGCTCGTCGGGACATTCCTTAGTCGCGCGCCGGCAGATCTCTAGCGCGGCGTCCGCTCGTCCGGAGGCTTCCACCGCCCGAGCCGCCAGCGCCTGGGCCAAGCCGCGAAGTTGTGGCTGGCGAGCCAACAGTTGATGGGCTACCTGCTCGGCATCCGACCAGCGGCCCTGCGATATAAGGTTTTCCACGAGCCCCCGCCAACCGTCGCGATAGCCGGGCACTTCTTCGATGATCCGCCGCCATTGGGCCTTCGCCTTCGCCAGCGCACCCATGTCCTGGTAGACGGCGGCCAGGTTGTGACGGGCCTTGAACCCGACGATTCCGCTGTCGATGCTCGAAAAGTGCAAGCCGTCGTTATTGGCCAACGCCGCCAGATAACTCAACTCCGCCGCTCGGAGCCGGCCGTCCTCGTGCAAGAGCATGGCATGCCGGAACAGCAGCTCGGGATCCTTTGGATAGAGCTTTAGGCCTTCCAGGCATGCCTGCCGGGCTTTCACTCTTTGGCCAAGCTCCCGGAGGCTTGACGCCAAAATCGCATAGACCTTTCGTACATGCGATTCGTGCGGCTGGGCCAGTTCCAGGCTGCGCTTGAGCGCCTTGACCGCCTTGCGGTGCTTGCCGGCGTCGGCGTAGGTCATTCCCAGGTTGAAATGAACGAAGGTGTGGTTCGGCCTGTCTCGAAGATCGAGGCGCAACAGCTTGATGTCCCGCTTGAGCTTGGTTCTTCGGCCTTCGGGCGAATGATCGGCCCCCGCATGAACGACGAAGATGTCGGTAAAGATGACGTCGCCATTCGACCGATTGATGGCGTCGAGCACTTGCTCGTGGATCCGGCCCTCAAAGCATAATCCGCGGTGGTTGCGAAACAGTTTGAGATGGTCCACGACCGTGACATCGTGGGCACCATCGACACCGCCACCGGGGCAGTAGACCTGCATCACGTAGCCCAAAGTATTGGGGGCATGCGTCCCGCAAGCGAGGCTGCGCAGCTTGCGGCCGTTGTCGGCGTCGATCACGTCGTCGGAGTCCATCCAGAAAATCCATTCGCCCTGGGCGTACTTGAGCGACTCGTTGCGGGCGACTGCGAAGCTCTTAGGCCAGGCGAAGTGGTGCACTTCCGCACCAAGCTCGCGGCAGATGTCGCGCGTGGCGTCGGTCGAGCCGGTATCCACCACGATGATCTCGTCCACCCAGGGCTTGACGCTTTCGAGGCACGCCCGGATGGTGCGGGCATTTTGCCGAACGATCATGCAGAGGGAGAGGGAACAGGGGACAGGGGATAGGGAACAGGGGGAATTCGGCGCAGCCGGCGCTTCTGTCGCTTGGTTCTGGCAGGGTCTCCCGACCCTGCCAGTAGCTCGACCGAAGGTCTCCTGACCCACTGGTGCCGACAGGGTCTCCTGAGCCTGCCAGTTGCGCGACCGAAGGTCTCTTGAACAAGTTTCGAGTTCCGGTCCCTCAGTCCCCCACTTTTCCTCATAAATCTTGCGGTTGCGTTCCAGCAGGTTGGCCAGATCGACTCCCGCCGCGGCGAACGACCGATGCCCGAAGTGGTGCACAAAGGCGTCACGGGCGATCACCAGCCGAAAACCCGCCGCGGCCGCGCGGCGGCAATAATCGTCGTCTTCGAAATTACCGATGCCGAACCGCTCGTCGAGCAGCCCGACGCGCTCGATCGCTTCGCGCGAGATCAAGAGGCAAAAGCCCACCAGCCGATCGACGTCTTCCCGCCGGCCGGCGTTTTGCTTGGCCCATTCCCACGCGAAGCCGTCGAGCGCGCTGAGATCATCGTATCCGGCGGCCACCTGTTGCGGCCCACTCACAAAATTCGAGCACGGCCCCACCAACCCGACAGCGCGTACCCACTCACCGCCTGCCCTCTGCATTCCTCTCCCTCCGGGAGAGGTTAGGTGAGGGTCTTCCTCGCGCAGCATTCCTCTCCCTCCGGGAGAGGTTAGGTGAGGGCCTTCCTCGCGCAGCGCCTGGAGCATTCTCCTCAGCCAGCCCGTGGTCACCAGCACGTCGTTGTTCAAGAGCAAGACCTGCCTGCCCTGGCTGGCGGCGATGCCTTGATTGGCGGCGGCCGGAAAGCCGCGGTTATCCCGGTTCTCGATGAGCTTTACATCGGGGCACGATCGCAAATATTCGACCGTTCCGTCGGTGGAGCCATTGTCTACGACGATGAGCTCGTAGGCTTCGTCGGTCACGAACCGAATGCTGGCCAGACAGGCGCGCGTGCAGCCAACCTCGTTGTGCGTGACGATCACGATCGACGTCAGGCCATAGTCTCGTTTGGGCTCAGCCGTCGCGGTGACGCTATACCGCTCGACGTTGAACTCCTCCGCTTCGCTTTCGGGGAGCCCGTTGATAAATGGCGGCGGCGATGAGGTAGAGACTGCCCGAGCCAAACGACCTTGCACGTTCGCGGGAAGCGAAGAATCTGTAGGGAACGCCCTCTGTGGCGTTCCGCATTGCCACGAACGTGCAAGGTCATTTACTGACGGGCAGATGGCGGTTGCATGAAAACCCGCGCGGTACAGGAGTTTTTCCAGCTCGCGTCGCGTGAAAAACCGCAGCGGCCCGCGTTCATTGACCGCCTTCCACCGCCCTTCAATTAAACCGCGAATGACGGACTCTCTGCGCGTGTTCGCCACCGAAGCCGTGAGCTCGCCGCCCGGCTGGAGCAGCCGTCGCGCGCGGCGCAGAAAAGCCAGCGGGTCGCGCACCAGCTCCAACGCCGGACCAGAATCGATGCGGTCGTATTCCGGTTCGGCGTCACCCTCGCCAAGATCGCCCTGGCCAAGCGACTCAACCATGCTGACGCAATCGAGACAACACGCTTCGTCGCCGGGAGCGTCGAGCCGCAATATCACCTGGGCCGCGCGCCGGTGCTCCGCGTCGTTATCGAGTGGATAGGAGTATTGCGTGACCCACCGCGGTTCGCAGGAAATCTCGGTATGAATATAAGACGACGTAGCAGAGTCGCTCTCGGGCGTGGTCGCTTCCGCGGCAATTGAGATTGATGGCTGCGCCTGCCGCAACCCGCCCTCACCCCGGCCCTCTCCCGGCGGGAGAGGGAGCACAGGCGGAATGCCACAGAGGGCGTTCTCTGCAGAACCCTCTGTGCCCTGTGCCCTGTGCCCTGTGCCCTCTTCCCTCATGAACAACGGTCGCCACCCCGCCGCGATCTCCGCCTCGACAATCCGTTTTCGCTCGGCCAGATGTTCGACGCGCCGCGAGGCGGCGACTTCATCGACGCCCAATTCCAGGCCGCGGGTCGAACCCCAGCGGCTTTGGTCGCCGGCCGGGTGCGGCGGGCAAAAGCTCCGAATGCCCGCCAGTCGCCAGGCGCGTGCAGCCAGCTCAATATCTTCGCCGTTCGTGGGGAAAATGGCCGGCCCTGAAAACAAGTGCTTCACCCAATCGGTGCGCAAAAACCACGCCTGCCCGACCAGGTCGACTTCGGTAGCGTCGTCACAAGGCCGTTGCCAGCCGTGCATGGTCCGATTGGCGTAGCCCGCCTCGTGCAAGACCACGCCGGCCGTGCCCAGAATGCCCGGCGATCGCTGCATGGTTTCCAGGCAATTGGCGAACCAGTTTTCGCCGGGCATGGTGTCGTCGTCGAGGATCGCGACGAATTCGGTCGGCGCTAGTAAGGCCAAAGCGAAGCGACCGTGGAAGTAAGCGTTGTCGCTCGATATGACGCCGCGGTCGAGCTTCGCCTGGTCCAGGATCGCTCTTATTTTCTGGCTTGGGTCGTTGGCCCAGGCCCAGATCGCCGCTGCCGGCACGGATTGGGCGCGAAGCGATTGTACCAGCGGCACGATGTTCGCCGGCCGCCGATATGCGGTGATGATTGCGGTGATGTCGGGCATGGCTCTTGATGAGATCGATAGACCTGTTCCCTTGCAGGCGCGACACAACACCTGCCTCTATAAGATCTACGATTCGAACGGCCATGTTCATTGAAACACTTTCCGACTTTTTCGACCGCGCTTGCGTTCCGGACCGGATCAGGCGACTGATTCCTGCCGGCCCATCTCGGAACGAATCCATCGGACGTGTCCCGTTTGCCTGCGTTTTCAAAAACCGCCTTTGGAGGTCGCGCTCAGCGTGCGCGCCGAGTTACAATTCACCAATCCCA
>DATFDL010000777.1:0-24189 GCA_035252155.1 Pirellulales bacterium
TGTAGGTGGCCACCGTGCCGCTGAAGGTCGCCCCTTCGGTCGTGGTGATAGCGGTGCCGGTCGCGGCGAGTGTGGCGTCGCTTACCGTGGCCGCGGTTGTCGCGGTGGCCGTTGCGCCACCTTGATCGCTCACCGTAACCGTGACGGTGCGGGTGGCTTCGTCGGCGTAGATGTGGCTGCCATTGACGACGAACCCACCGCCGGCGCCCGTCGTGATGCTGCCGCTGGTCGTGGCGCCGTCGCCCCACGCAATCTCAGCGGTGAAATCGCCCGGCAACGCGCCGGGATCGGCATCGGTGAAGGTGGCCACCGTGCCGCTGAACGTCGCGCCTTCGGTAGCGGCGACGGTCGTTGCAGTTGCCGTCAGGCTGGCGTCGCTGATGTTGGCTGTACTGTGGGCCGTCGATGTGGTTTGTTGCGGATCTTGCACGACGACGGTGACTGATTTCGTACCCTCTTCGGCGTAGGTGTGGGAACCGGTAATCGAAAAACCATTGCCAGAAGGCGATACGGTGCCTGCGTCGGTCGTCCCATCGCCCCAATCAATCGTTGCCGTAAGTCCACCGGCTTCCGCCGTGGGATCGACGGCGGTGGCCACCGTGCCGCTAAAATTTAGTCCCTCGGTGGCCGCGAACGTTCTGCCCGCGGCGATCAAGGTCTGGCCAACATCGGCCGTCGTTTCCGCGACGACGGTGCTGCCGCCTTGATCACTGATCGTGACATTCACGGGCAGGCCGCTCGCCACGCTCGTGTAAGTATGTGAACCGCTGACGTCGAAACCGCCTTGACCGTTCGACGAGACGGTGCCGGTCGAGGAAGAGCCGTCGCCCCAATCGATGGTCGCCGTCAAGTTGGCGGCGGTATCGTTCGTATCGGCATCCGTGACGGTGGCCACCATCCCGGTGAATGCCTGGCCGACGACTGCGGCGATCGGTGTTCCGGTGGCGGTCAGCTCGGTGCCTGCCACGAGCGTAAGGTTGGTTGGGAAGTAGTTGGGACTTAAGAGTCGGTTGTTGCCCGAATCGAGGCCCGTGTATTGAGAGAACTGGCCGTTTTTCGCGGCGTACGTGATGATCTGAAATGCGTCGCCCACGGCGGGCAGGAAGTTGTTGATCAAGCTAATGGCGAGCGTTCCATCGAGGTTGGCGGTGCCGCTGATGTTCAAGACATCGAAGCCGGTTCCCGGAGTAAGCCCTCCGATTTCGACGGCGAGCGTGCCGCCCGGGCCTTGCGTGTAGTTCCCCGTGATGTTGATGGTTCCCGGCGAAAATCCCGGGCTAAGCGTGCCACCGCTGTTATCGACATCGCCGGTTACCGTCCCACGACCGCTAAGCTTTCCACCCGCGATCGACAGGGCGCTCGTGTTCTGAAGGGCGCCGCCGTCGAGAATCGTCTCACCCGCGGTCTGAGTGAAGCCGCCCTCCAGACTGAGTGTGCCAGTCTTTACGTCGACGGTTCCTGTATTGCTGAATGCGGGACCGATGCCTGTCGTAGCGGTTCCGATCGACTTGGTAAAGGTGCCGGCATTGTTGAAAGCCGATGTGCCAAACACGTTGTAGCTGGCATCGCTTTGCATATCGAACGTGGCGCCCGATTCATTATTGAACACTCCGCCGGCGTTCCAATCCCAGCGCGCGCCGGTGAAGGTGGCCGAGCCGAAGTTGTTGAGCGCGCGATTTCCGAGCGAAATATCACCGGGGTCGTCGATCGTGAGGGTGGCGGCGGCGGGTATCACGGTTGTTCCGCCGCCGACCATGGTGCCGCCCGACCATTCGAAGCTGCCGTTGGTGGTGAAGGTGGCTGTGCCACCCAGGCTGCCGCCGCTGAGAGTGGTCTTCGTACTGGTGGCATCGTGATTGAAGTCCACCTCGCCTCCGCTGATGGAAGTCGTGCCGGTCACGCTATAGGTGCCGCCGATGATAGCCGTCGCACCCGTGAAGCCGACGGTGCCGGCGCCCGTGATAGCGGTCGTGCTGGCGCTCAAGTCATGAGTACCACCGCCGAAATCGAGGGCTGCTCCCATCTCGGCTGAAAAGGAGCCGCTGCTGGTGCCGCCGCCCTCGAGAGACAGGATCCCACTCTTCACATCGACGGATCCGCTGTTGTTGATAGCGGGACTGACGTGTGTGGTGGCCGTGCCGATCGACTTCGTGAACGTGCCGGCGTTGTTGAAGGTCGACGAACCAAAAACGCTGTAGTTCGCGTCGCTCTGCATGTCGAACGTCGCGCCCGATTCGTTATTAAACACGCTGCCGGTGTTCCAATCCCAGCGCGCCCCGGTGAAGGTGGCCGAGCCGAAGTTGTTGAGCGCGCGATTTCCCAGCGTGATGTCACTGGGGTCGTCGATCGTCAGCGCGGCGGCAGCGGGGATCACGGTCGTTCCGCCGCCGAGCATGTTGCCGCCGGCCCATTCGAAGCTGCCGTTGGTGGTGAAGGTGGCCGTGCCTCCCAGGTTGCCGCCGCTGAGAGTGGTCTTCGTACTGGTGGCGTCGTGATTGAAGTCAGCCTCGCCGCCGCTGATGGAAGTCGTTCCGGTGACCATATAGCTGCCGCCGACGATGACGGTGGCCCCGGTGAAGCCGATGGTGCCCCCGCCACTGATGCTGCTGTTCGCCGAGGAGAGGTCATGCGTTCCGCCGCCAAAGTCCAACTCCGCGCCGTTTTCCGCAGTGAAGGCGCCGCTGCTCGTGCCGCCCCCGTCGAGGGAAAGTGTCCCGCTTTTCACATCCACCGTTCCGCTGTTGTTGAAGGAGGGGGCGATGTGGGTGGTGCTGGTTCCGATCGACTTGGTAAAGGTGCCGGCATTGTTGAAAGCCGACGTGCCAAAGACGTTGTAGCTGGCGTCGCTTTGCATATCGAACGTGGCGCCCGATTCATTATTGAACACGCCGCCGGTATTCCAATCCCAACGCACGCCGGTGAACGTGGCCGAACCAAAGTTGTTGAGCGCGCGATTTCCCAGCGAGATGTTGCTTGGGTCGTCGATCGTAAGGGTGGCGGTGGCGGGGATCACCGTCGTGCCGCCGCCAAGCATCGCGCCGCCCGACCATTCAAAGCTCCCGTTGGTGGTGAAGGTGGCCGTGCCTCCCAGGTTGCCGCCGCTCAAGACGGTCGTGGTACTTGTGGCGTCGTGATTGAAGTCAACTTCGCCGCCGCTGATGGAAGTCGTGCCGGTCACCGTGTATATACCGCCGATGATAGTCGTCGCACCCGTGAAGCCAACCGTGCCCGCGCCCGTAATACTGGTGGTGCTGGCGCTCAAATCGTGGGTGCCACCGCCGAAGTCGAGGGCTGCTCCCGTCTCGACCGTAAAGGAGCCGCTGCTGGTGCCGCCGCCGTCGAGAGACAGGGTCCCGCTCTTCACATCGACGGATCCGCTGTTGTTGAAAGCGGGGTTGACGTGTGTGGCGGCAGTGCCGATCGACTTCGTAAATGTGCCGGCATTGTTGAAGGTCGACGCGCCAAAAACGTTGTAATTCGCGTCGCTCTGCATGTCGAACGTCGCGCCCGATTCGTTATTGAACACGCTGCCGGTGTTCCAATCCCAGCGCACGCCCGTGAACGTCGCCGCACCATAATTGTTGAGCGCGCGATTTCCGAGCGTGATGTCCGTGGGGTCGTCGATCGTCAGCGCGGTGGCAGGGGAGATCACGGTCGTTCCGCCGCCGAGCATGCTGCCGCCCGACCATTCAAAGCTGCCGTTGGTGGTGAAGGTGGCCGTACCTCCCAGGTTGCCGCCGCTCAACACGGTCGCGGTACTAGTGGCGTCGTGGTTAAAGTCGACCTCTCCGGACGTGATCGAGGTCGTCCCCGTCACCGCGTAGCCGCCGCCGATCGTAACCGTGGCCCCAGTGAACCCCACCGTGCCTGCGCCAAAGACCTGGGTGCTCGGCGCGCTTAAGTCATCTGTTGCCCCGCCGAAGTTCAAGCTCGCGCCGCTTTCGGAGGCGAAGACGCCGGTGCTGGTGCCGCCGCCGTCGAGAGACAGCATCCCGCTCTTCACATCCACCGTTCCGCTGTTATTGAAAGCGGGGCCGATGTGCACCGCACCCGTTCCGACGGACCTAGTGAACGTGCCGGCGTTATTGAACGCCGAAGCACCAAAGAGGTTGTAGCCGGCGTCACTTTGCATGTCGAAGGTGGCGCCTGGTTCATTGTTGAACACGCCATCCGTGTTCCAATCCCAGCCAGCGCCGGTAAAGACGGCGGCGCCGAAGTTGTTGAGCGTGTGATTACCGATGGTGAGGTTACTGGCGTCGTTGATGAGCAGACTGGCGGTTTCGGCAACCACGGTTGTGCCTCCCCCGCTCATCGTGCCGGCCGACCAGGTGAGGCTATCGGCGACGGTTAAGGTTCCCGCTCCATCAAGCGTTCCGCCGCCGAATTCGACATTAAAGGCAGCCAGATTGACGCCCGGATTGATCGTGATCTCACCACTCCAACTGATTTGAATGTCGGCCAGCGGCCCGCCCGGCGAAAAGCCGGCGTCCACGGTGGCCAATGAATTCTGAGCGGTGCCATCGAAAATAACCGTGTCGCCGGCCACGGGCACCGTACCCGTGCTCCAGTTGTTCGGATCGCTCCACTTGGTGCTCGTCGCGGCGTCGGCGCCGGTCCAAGTGATCGTTGACGAGGCCGGCGCCATCGTCACCGTTCCGTCGAGCGCCGTTCCATTGATCGTGGCGCTGCGCGCATACAGGTGCAATCCATTGAGATCGAGCGTCGTGCCTGCCGGTACGGTCAGCGAATTGACATAGACCGCCTCGGCGCCTGCGCCCGGCGCATTGTCTGATTGATCGACGAGTTTTAGATAGGTGCTGCCTTGCAGAGTCAATTTGCCCAGCGCAAAGTTGCCATTGAATGCGGAAGCAACGGCGCCCAGATCATCGCTCATGGCCTCGAGCGTTTGCGGCGCAGCGGCTGTACCAGAGCCGTTGAAGAGCAGGGCGCCATACGGCGTGAAGAGAGTCGCATTCGTTGTGGCGCCCGTCAGATTGCCGCGAACGGCCACCGTGCCGGACGGCATGCTCACCAGCGAGCTGGAGCCGTCGATGGCAAGTTGCGGCGAGTCGGCCGTCAGTGTGCCGCCGCGAAGGGCGCGTACGGTTCCTTGATTGACGAAGCCGCCGCCGCTGGGCTGAATCAACAGCGTGCCTGAGCCCTCGGCGGTGATCTTCCCTTGATTGATGACCGTGGAAGTCGCTTGGCCATCGATACTTCCTCGGCCGTGAATCGAAATGGTCGGGCCGACGGTCAGCGTGGTCGCGGCGTTAAGCACGTAGATAGAATCAGAGAGATTGGCCAGCGCCATGCTCCCGGTTCCGCCCAAGACCTGGCTGCCGGAGAAATAGAGTGTGGCATAGTGACCGCTCGCACTTCCCAGTGTGGCGACGCCGTTGAGCGTCAGACCATCGACGATGGTGCCCAGGATGTTGAAGCCTTCCGTCAGATCGAGATCGCCGTTGGCGGTCAGGCCGTCGAGCGTGCCGCCAGTGTTCGTCAACACCAGCGAGGCCCCCAGAGAGCTGGTGTACGTTCCTCCCTTGATGGTGCCGCCCATGAGCTGCCAGGAGCCGGTGTGATCGTTGAGCGACAACAAGGATCCCGTGTTGTCGAGCGTGCCGGTGATGTTCACGGTTCCGCCGTTACGGAGCATCGTTCCGATGCCCGACGTGGTGAACTTACCGCCAAGGTCGAGCGTGCCGCGGTTGACCACGAGCGTCCCCGCGTTCGACCACGTGCCGTTGATTTGCACGGTGGTTCCCGTGTCGGTTTCGACGCTTCCCTGATTGGTAAATGTGCCTCCGCCTGGTTGAATTGAAATCGTTCCGCCCGCAGTATCGGCCGCAATCTTTCCCTGATTAATAATCGTTGAGGTTGAGAAGCCATCGATGTTGCCTGATTGCCAGTGAATGGTCAGGGCCGGCCCAAGGGTCAGCGCGGCCGCGGCGTCCATGTAGACGGAGCTGGAAGCGTTGGCGAGTGTCACGCTGCCGCTGCCGCCGAGCGTCTCGCTGCTCAGGAAGTACATCGTGGCATAGTGGCCGGCGGCGCTACCGAGAGTGGCGGCGCCATTCAACGTCAGACCGTCTTTAATAAAGACAACGACGTTGAAGTCCTCGGTCATGTCGAGATCGCCGTTGGCGGTGAGGCCGTCAAGCGTGCCGCCGAAGTTGGTTAAAACGAGCTGATTGGCGCCGACATTGGTATACGTTCCGTTCTTGACGGTGCCGCCAGCGAGCAGCCACGGACCGGTGGCGGCGTTCAAGGCCAAAGTGGCGGCGGTGTTGTCGAGCGTGCCGGTGATCTTCAGCGTACCGCCGGTGCGGGCCAGGTTGCCGATGCCCGCGGTCGTGAAGTTGCCGCCTAAAATCAGCGTACCCCCGTTGAGATTCATGGTGCCTGTGTTCGACCACGTGCCGTTAAGCTGCAGCGTGGCGCCGGCGTCGACTTCCAAAGTTCCTTGATTGGTGAGGGCGCCGCCGCCGGGTGCAAGCTGAAGGGTGCCGCCGGAGTTGTCCGCGGCGATCTTTCCCCGGTTGACGATCGTGGAGGTCGAGAGGCCGTCGACGCTCCCTGATTGTCCGTGAATTGTCATCTGCGGGCCAATGGTTAGGGTGCCCGCGGCATTCATGTAGACGGAGCTGGAAGCATTGGCCAGTGTCACGCTGCCACTTCCGCCGAGCGTCTGGCTGCCTAAGAAGTACATGGTCGCATAGTGGCCGGCGGCGCTGCCGAGAGTGGCGGCGCCGTTCAGCGTCAGGCCGTTTTGAATAAAAGCATAGGCGTTAAAGGCCTCGGTCATGTCGAGATCGCCGTTGGCGGTCAGGCCGTCGAGTGTGCCGCCGAAGTTCGTTACGACGAGCTCATTTGCGCCCGTGCTCGTATAGGTGCCGTTTTTAATGGTGCCGCCCAGGAGTTGCCAAGGACCGGTGGCCGCATCCAGGGCCAGCGTGGCGCCGGTGTTGTCCAGTGTGCCTACAAGGTTCAGCGTGCCGCCCGTGCGGCTGAACGTGCCGATGCCCGCCGTCGTGAAACCGCCGCCGAGATCGAGCGTGCCGCCGTTGAGGTTGAGAGTTCCAGTGTTGGACCAGGCGCCGTTGAGCCGCAAGGTGCCCCCGGTGTCGGCTTCCACGGTGCCACTATTGGTGAATATGCCGCCACTGGGCTGGACCTGAATCGTACCGCCCGCGGTGTCGGCGTCGATCTTTCCCTGGTTGGCAAGTGTCGCATTCGAAACGCCGTCGATGCTTCCCGACTGCCCGTGCACCGTCACGCTGGGGCCGATGGTCAGCGTGGCCGCGGCGCTGTCCATAAAGACGCTGTTGGCGGCGCTGGTGCTGAAGAGAACGCTCCCTGTTCCGCCCAGCGTCTGACTGCCCAAGAAATTCAGCGCGCCATAGTGTCCGTTCGCGTCGCCCAGCGTGGCGGCGCCGTTCAGCGTCAGCCCGTCGCTGACGAAGGCAGAAACGTTGAAGCCCTGGGTCAGGTCCAAGTTTGCATCGGCCGTGACGTGGTCGAGCGTCCCGCCGGAGTTGGTGAGGGTCAACCCCTGACCGCCGCTGCCAGGCTTGATGTCGGCGTCCGCCAAGGTGCCGCCGCTGAGCGTGAAGTTGTTGTCGACTTCAACCGTGCCCGGCGAGGCGGTTGTGCCGACGGTCAAGGCGCCGCCGGAGAGCGTCAAGGCGCTGGCCGACTGCAGGCTATGAATCGTATCGCTGCCGGTGGAATGCACCACGGTGAAGCCCGCGGGAATGACGACATTATCGTTGGCGCCGGGCAAAGTTCCGCCCCAGTTGGCCGCGTCGTTCCAGGAAATGCCGTCGCCACCTCCGGTCCAGGTAATCGATAGCAGTGTTCGTGTTTCGAGCGATTCTCCCCTCAGGAGGTACGGTGCGAGACCCGCCACAGAGAGCCGTTTGATTCGGTTTCGTTTTGCGTTTCGCAAACGACGCGATCGCAGGACGCGCGAGAGACGGATCATGAGCTGGCTCCACGGAATTGCGGCTTGGTCCAACGATGAAACGCGGCGCGATGCCAGCCGTCGCCGAAGTGCGCCCGGTAGAGCAACGCGGTCACCGCCGAGAAAAGGGAGCTTGTTGTCAGGCTCTCGTCAGCCCTGCATGATAGACCCGATCAGGTGAGTGTCAACAAAAAAATAGTGCTAGTACCTGAAAAACACATACACCCCCCCATCAGGAATGATCGCCGAGGATCGCCGGCGGTGCATGGAAGTGGAGCCGGTAGGCCAACGGCTTGCGCGCACAATACCGATCGACGAACGATCGCCGGGGACAGAACGGCCGACGCCGGCAAGACCGCCTTTCTTTCAACCGGCGTGCAAACGCGGCACTTCTTTTTTCTGCCGATGCCCTCGAACAGTCTGCGCGCTGCCTGTCACCGCCCACCCAGGAAGCGGCCGAGGATTCGCGCTAACGACTCGTGGCCAGGCTGCGAATGGCTCTCTGTGCCGGCACTGGGGCAAATAAAACGCCTTTCGCAAGGCTGCATTACAAAAGGCCTTGCGAAAGGCGCTTGACTGGCGAGCGGAGAGGACAGGATTCGAACCTGCGGACCAGTTTCCCGGTCACGGGTTTAGCAAACCCGCGCTTTAGACCACTCAGCCACCTCTCCTAATGTAAAAATTCTATGCAATCTGGCCCCGCCCGCAAGTCAGGTTCCGTTCGGCCGAATCGGGGCCTCGCCGTCTGAGCCGACGGTGCCATTTTCGCGAAGCGGAAGACGACAAAAATGGGTGCACGGCCGGCCCCCGTACAGTATATAAGATAGCTCGGCGTTGTTGGGGCTACGGGCCCCGGCCGAGAGAATCGCGCCGATCCTGCCCGCCATCGGATCGACAACCTTGATTTGACGACATGCGCCGCCACTCGCCACACCCGGTCTCCGCCGCCCTCATGGTTCTCGTTTTGGTCGTGACGAACGCTCGTGCCGCCGAATCGACGGCGGGTGCGGCGCTCGGCTCGATTTCGGCTGGCGACCTGCGGCGGCATGTCGAAGTGCTGGCCGACGACATGCTCGAAGGCCGCGAAGCCGGCAGCCGCGGAGGGCATGCGGCCGCCCATTATCTGGGACGCGAGTTTCAAAAGCACCGCTTGGCGGGCGGCGCCGGCCCGCGAAGTTATTACCAGGCGTTCGGCGCCCAGTATCGCAACATCTTGGGGCTGCTCGAAGGAAGCGATCCGCAACTGAAACGCGAGCTGATTGTGGTTAGCGCACATTATGACCATGTCGGCTACGGCAACGAACAGAATAGTTTCGGTCCTACCGGCTTCATTCACAACGGCGCCGACGACAACGCCAGCGGCGCCGCCGCGATCGTCGAATTGGTCGAGGCCTTCGCTCAACTCGAACCGCGGCCTGCCCGCTCGATCTTGTTCGCACTCTGGGACGGCGAAGAAAAGGGTCTGCTCGGGTCCGAACATTGGGTCGCGCATCCCACCTGGCCGCTCGCGCAAGTGCGCATGGTGATCAACCTCGACATGATCGGCCGCCTGCGGCAAGACAAGGTCGAGCTTTACGGCGGACGCACCAGCGCCGGCCTGCGGCGACTGGTCAGCATGAATAACGTGGCCGCGAACCTGCTGTTCGATTTCTCGTGGACGATGCGCGAGGACAGCGATCATTATTCTTTTTACAAACGCGGCATGCCCGTGCTGATGTTTCATACCGGCCTGCACGGCGATTATCATCGTCCCAGCGACGACGTGGAGAAACTCGACTACAGCGGCATGCAGCGACTGGCGCATGTGCTGTTTGGGCTGGTGCGGCAGCTTGCCGACGAGCCGCGGCTGGCGGCGTTTCGTTCGGCCGCGCGGAGCGAAAGCGCTTCGGTGCGGGAGTGGCGCGAGCGGCCCTTGCCGCCTTTGGGCGGGCGGCTGGGCGTGACTTGGAACCCGGCCGACGAGCGCCTCGGTCGCGGCCTGCGCGTGACGCACGTGATGGCCGGTTCGGCGGCGGCCCGGGCGGGCGTCAGGCCCGGCGATCGGATCCTCAAATTTGCCGGCCGCGAGGTCGTTGACGGAGCGTCGTTCCGCTCTTGGGTGCTAGCCGCCCAAAACCCCGCGGTGCTGGAGGTCGCGCGCGGCGGAGTTGAAAAACCGATCGAGCTGCGCGTGCAGCTTGCCGGGCAGCCGTTGCGATTGGGCATTTCTTGGCGGCTTGATGACGCCGAGCCGGGGGTGGTGATCTTGGCGCGGGTGGTGCCCGATTCGCCCGCGGCCCGCGCGGGCCTGCGGGTGAACGACCGCATTTATGAAGTCGCCGGGCATTCGTTTAGTAACGAGGCCGAACTTCGGCAGCTTGTTTCCGATCCCGCAGCCGAGAGCTTGGAATTGCTCACCGAGCGCCAAGGACGGCTGCAAAGCGTGCGACTCGAATTGCCGCGTCCGTAGAAGGGAATTCATTCCGTCTACGGATTTCGAGGAACGGAATCAATTCCGTTCTACTCTTGGCACACAAACTGCTGCTTCCTGCCACCGCACGGCCAGAGTGAAAATGCGGGAGGCAGAGAAGATGGCATCCAAAGTAAGCACACACGCTTGGTTGTCGGTTTTCGCGGTTTCGGCGGCTTTAGGTTGCCCGATGCCCGCACGGGCCTCGGGCGGACGACACCTTGGTCCCAGCGACCAACCGCCTACCGGTCAGCAAGGCCCTGCGCAATCGGGCTACGGCCGGGCGACCATCTATCGCTCGGGAGAGCTGCCTAAACCACCCGGAGAGCCGGGCGAACCCGCAAAGCCCGATGTTGCTCCAGTGCCACGACAACCGGGCAAAAAGGCAACTGGGCCGGCGCTGCCGGTGATCATTCAAGGCGTGCCGCACCGCTTCCGTCTGCACTACAGCCAGACGGCGTGTTAACCACTCATAAGCAAAAAATGCGGACGCAAGACGGGTGCCACGGCATCCGTAGCGGCGCACATGGCTTCGGTTCGATGCGCGACGATAATCGCCGCTACGGACGCCGTGTGGTGCACCGCCGCAGACACCGCGCTGGAAGCAAGTTCCGCACGGCGTCCGCCGCGACGAACGCGCTGGTGAGCATCTCAACGCGATAGGCGCCGCGGCGGATGCCGAGGCACCCCACGAAATAGTTTGCTGACCCCAATCATTCAGCCCGCCGCGAGCTATTCGAACGGAATAAATTCCGTTCTACGAGGCCGCGCGCAACTCGAACGGAATGAATTCCGTTCCACCAGACCGCCGCTGAAAGCCCAGCCGCTCGACGGCCTTCGCGACGCAGGGGATTTGATGGAACGCCGCACGGACTCGCCCCTCCATCAAGAAGTTGTCAAGCGCCAAGGCTGCCGCGCCGGCGTCGATGCCCACCATGTCGCCCGCGATCCAGCGGCGATCGAGATTGACGTTACTGAAACCATAGGCCCCGCGGATCACGCGCCGTCGGTCGTGCTGGGCCTGGTACAGATTCTCCAAAACATATTCCGGCGCGTGAGCCACCGAGGCCAGGCTGGCGGTGAGGTGCGCCGTGCCGTCGAGGGGGCGGCTGGGCGAATACGAGCGATAGGCGTGCGGCGGCCAGCCGCCGGCCGGGCCATCTCCGGCCGACAAGCCCCAGAAACGCCGGTATGTGGCGAAGCGATCGGCATGGTCGCGGCAGACCTGACGGTTGGCGAGTGTGGCCAACCGCGCCTCGGCCCACAGATCGAGCTTGCCCGGCGCTTGCCAACGGACCAGGTCAACCAGATCGAGTCCGTATTGAAACACGAATAACCCCAGATCGGCATTATTGAACCGCAGGCCGCCGGCCGTGCCATAAAAGGGCCGTAGAGCGGTCCAGCAATCGGGCTCAATTGCCCGCGCGGGAACTGCGCCGGCGGCCAAGAGGTACATAAAAATCGTCTCGCCGTTGAGCCGGTCCCAGGCGCTCTCGAGCAGCCGGCCGTGCTCGCCTTTGCCGTGCAGCAAGAGCCGGCCCGCGTGCGGGCCTGTCGGCGCGGTCCATGCGCGCCACTCGACGCGCTCGTAAAGTCGCGCGGCGAGTTCCTCAAGCGTGCGATCTTGCAAAAAGGCGGCGGCCCAGAGTGCGCCGGCCACTAGCCACGATGAGTCGAGCGTACTGAATCGATCGATGCCGCGCACGGCGCCGGTCGCGGCATCGACGAAATGCGGCAGCACGCCACGATCGCAGGGCAACCGCTCCAAGGCATGCCGCAGGCCGGCGCCGATCCGCCGGCAGGCTTCGGCCCGCGAGAGCAAATAATGAGGCTCGGCCGCGGCCAGGCCCAGCGCGATGAACCCCATGCCCGTGGCGGCCGTGCTCGCCAGGCCGTGCATTCGGCGTGGGCCGTGGTTCGCCTGGCGATCGAGAAACAGCCCGTTGGCAAGCTGGTTGTCAACAAAGTATTGCAGCGACGCTCGCTGCAGCCGCATGAGATACGCGCGGTCGGCCGCAGAAAGCGAATGGCCCGACTGGTGGGCGGCTGGGTGGGCGGAAGCGGCGTGGTTGGCCATCCGTGGCATCGCGGACATCCTTGTCGCGTGGCGGTATGCGGATTCGTTTCGGGAAGGCGAAATTAGCCGACACGGGCCGTCCAGAACAAGAGGAGTTGCCAAAACGCATCATGCGTTTCTCGCCGGCAACATTGGCTTCCTGGCTTTTTCCACCGCCGCCCGTCTCGCTCCTGGGCGGCAAAAAACAACCTAGACTTGTGCGGTTTGCTTCGGCAAGTCTTGCCCGTTCAGGGCAAAAACCATGTTCGCGCGGTCCGCTCATTTGGGCGTCCGCGGTCAATTCGCGTTCGGCCAGGTTCCTGGCTTAGGGGAGAACTGATTGATGGTTGGCAGCACGCGCGCCCGCGGGTCGGGCCACGTACGGCATTGCGCCGCCGCTTGGCGTGTCGAACTGGCGTTGGAGCGGCTCGAAGAACTTTTGCTGCTCAGCGGCGATCCGCTCGAGCCGGCGGCCGATTGGCGGCAAGAGACCTTTTCGATCGGCAACCTCGATCTGCAAACCGAGTCGATGCCCGGCGTCTCCGCCGCCGCGCAAAGCTACAGCGGCCTGGGACTGATCGGCGGCGATCTCGAACAGCAGCAGTATGGCTTTACCGGCGCAGGGTATTCGGTCGCCATTCTCGACACGGGCATCGACTACACCAACCCGGCGTTCGCGGGCCGTTACCTGGGCGGATGGAATTTTGTAGCCAACAACAACAACCCGATGGACGACGAGGGGCACGGCACCCACGTGGCCGGCATCATCGGTAGCGCCAACCCGAATCACCTGGGCGTGGCGCCCGGCGTGGGCATCATCGCGCTCAAGGTGCTCGATAGCACCGGCACCGGTGACTTCGGGAACATTGATCTGGCGCTGCAATGGGTCATCGCCCATCAACAGCAGTACCACATCGCCGCCGTCAACATGTCGCTGGGCACCGGCAATTTTCAAACCGAGCCTTGGAACTTTCTCGATTCCGACTTTCAGCAACTGCAAGACGAAGGCGTCTTCGTCGCGGCGGCGTCGGGCAACGGCTATTACTCGTACGGCAGCCAGCTCGGCCTGGCGTTTCCCGCCATCAACAACATGGTGGTCTCGGTGGGGGCGGTCTACAACGGCAGCTATGGCTCGGTCGCGTGGGCCGATGGAGCGAAGGACTATTCGACGGCTTCGGATCAGATCACTAGCTTCACCCAGCGCGATTCGCAACTCGACATCCTCGCGCCGGGAGCTTTTATTACGTCGACTTACTTGGGAGGCGGCTGGGCCACGATGGCCGGCACGTCGATGGCCACACCGATGGTCGCCGGCGCCGCCGTGGTCATCCATCAGGCACTTGACGCCGAAGGCGAAGACGCCGAAGCCACGCAAAGCGGCATTCTTTCCATCATGCAACACACCGGCGTGGGCATCGTCGACGCCAATTACGGACAAGACAACGTGGTGCACACGGGCCAGACCTACGAGCGGCTCGATCTGTATAACGCGGTGCAGTCGATCGTTGCGGGCGGTCCCTCAAATGTGCCCACCACGCCGCCCGTCGATCCGAATGTGGCCTATGTCGACGCGCTCTATGAAGAGCTGCTCGGCCGACACGCCGATCCGGCCGGGCTGAACACCTGGGTGGGCGCACTCGAATCGGGCATGTCGCGACTCGGCCTGGTGCGGCTGCTTTGGAATTCGGCCGAGCATCGGGCACAGCAGGTCGATCAAGACTATGCGGAGTTCTTGCATCGCTCGCCCAGCGACGCCGAGCGAAGCCATTGGACGGCCCTGCTGATGGCGGGCATCAGCGAAACCGACATCGCTCAGGCTTTTTTGAACTCGCCCGAGTTTCTCTCGGCCGAGCCGGACACGGGCAGTTTTATTCAATCGCTGTTTCAGGATGTGCTGGGCCGCCCGGCTGATGCCGGCGCGGTGGCGGCATTGGCGGGTTTGCTCGATCGCGGAATCAGTCGCGCCGAAGTGGCCGACCTGGTGCTCAACTCACTGGAGCGCGATGCCGACGTGGTCGAGAGCTACTATCAGCAGTTTTTGGGGCGCGGCGCCAGCGACGCCGAGCGACTGGGTTGGGCCAACGCGATTGCACACGGCGCCGTAGATCTCGAAACCGTGGGCGAAGCCTTTTTGGCTTCTGGCGAGTTTTTCAACCGGGCGGCCAATGGCAACGTCGGCGGCTTTGCCGAGCAGCTTGCAGGCGCCGGCGCTTTGCTCGATGCCGCGCCGGCCAACCAGTCGAGCAGTACAACCGGCTTCGGGCAACCCAGCGATGCGGCGGTCGGCACGCGCGCGGGCAATTCGGGTGAATCAATCACGCCGGCCTTGGCCGGGACGGCGGTCGGTTCCGACGCCGACACGCGCTGGGCACTCCTGTAAGGAATTTTCATAATCGGCATGTGGACCAGTCCTCGGCTGGTTTCGCGACGCCGACAGGCGTCGGCGACGCACAGCCGAGGGCGGCTGTGCCACATAAGCCGGCATAGAATGATCTAGTGGCAAGAGGCATGACTTGGAGAGCTTGTGAGGTTCCGCGTCCGCTGGAATAAAGCCGCGCTGGACGATTTGGCCGCGGCGTGGCTCCGAGCCACTTCCGAAGAGCGACGGCGGCGCACAGCGGCGGCGCAAGCTGTGGAGCAAGAGCTTCGCGATCGTCCGGCGCCGGTTCGCCCGGCATCGCCAAGCTCTGCCCCAGCCGAGGGATGCAGGTTGAATGAAATTCCTATGCTTCCTTGAGCCGTTTTACCGAGTCGCGGGCGCGTTGCAAGAATTCTATCTTCGGTTCA
Organism: Pirellulales bacterium; assembly: GCA_035252155.1. Taxonomy (GTDB): domain Bacteria; phylum Planctomycetota; class Planctomycetia; order Pirellulales; family JAICIG01; genus JAICLL01. The sequence goes on from DATFDL010000777.1 coordinate 15,256, forward strand.
TTCGCTTCGAGCCAGATCGGTGGGCCGAATGTGATGCAGCTTAACAGTGGCACCGGCAGGAACTCACCGCGCGGCAACACCCGGTTCAGGTTGTCAATAAAAACCGGCACCAGCTCCAGATCGGGCCGCTTCTTAGCCAAATAATAGAGACCGCTTTTGAACTCTTGAATTTCCGCGTCGAGATTGCGGTGCCCCTCGGGAAATACGATCAGCGAATGCGTATCGCCGATCGCCTTGACCATTAGATCGACAGGACTTTGGTGTACCTTGATCTGCCGCCGATCGATCAACAGCGCGTCGAAGACCTGCGTCGATAGATAGCGGCGTACGCGGCCTTTTTCCCAATAGTCTTTGGCGGCCACCGGCCGCGTGAGCACGCGCACCTCCGCCGGCAACGACGACCACAGCACCAACGCGTCTAAATGGCTGGTGTGATTGGCAAAGTAGACCCGCTGGCACGTGTCGGGCTGGCAGTCGATCCAGCGCACGCTGGCGCCGCTGATCAACCGCGCGATGGCCGCTAACAGGGTCCGGGTCATTTCGACGCGCATCGTATCCGGCCCTCACGACCGAGCAAAGATCGACCGCATCGGCTACCAGAGCGTGTATCCGCCGTCAATCACCACCGCCGCGCCTGTCATATAGCGGGACGCATCGCTGGCCAGGTAGACGGCCAGTGGCCCCAGGTCTTCGGGCTGCCCGAAGTCGCCCATCGGAATTTGTGACTTGAAGGCCTCGATTACTTCGGGGTGCTCGCGCGACCAGCGCTGATTCGGCTCGGTCATGAAACCTCCAGGGCAGATGGCGTTGACCGTTACGCCGGCGTGCGCCCAGTCGGCGGCCGTCGCACGCGTAAACTGAATGACGGCGGCTTTGGCGGTCTCATAACTGCGTCCACCGATGCCGCGATTGGCCACCATGCCCGAGATCGAAGCGATGTTGATCACTCGCCCCTGCCGGCGCTCGACCATCGGCCGGCCCAGCAGTTTGGTGCAGAGAAATGTGCTGGTCAGGTTCAGGTCGATCAGTTGTTGCCAGGTCTCCAGCGGCAGGTCGACGGTCGGCGTCGGCACACGCCGGCCGCCGACATTGTTGATAAGAATGTCGATGGGGCCGTGTTTGGCCAGTGCCTCTTCGCAGGCGGCCTGACAGGCATCGGGCACACCGACGTCGGCCTGAATGGTCGAAGCCTGCCGGCCAAGCCGGCGAACGTCGCCGGCGGTGCGCTCGAGGCTGGCGGCGTCGCGTCCCACTAGGATGACGTCGGCGCCGGCGTCGGCAATGGCCAGGGCCATCTCTCGGCCGAGGCCGCGCGTGCCGCCGGTAATAAACAAACGCTTGCCGTCGAGGCGAAACCGGTCGAAGACACTCATCGTCGTCGATACTCGTAGTTTCGCGGGTCGAGATGCCGCTTGTGAGCGTCGAGAGCATCGTAGATGCCGCCGCGGCCAGGTTTGCCGTGAAATTGAAACTGGTTCAGGCGGCTGCCCGAATACGAATGCTTGCCGCCGGGCCGTTTATTCTTGCTGATGATTTTGAAGACGCTGTCTTGGCGGGTGAATTTGTCGTTCTCTGCGTCGTAGCGAATGACGCGCGGATCGAGCGAGAGATCGTTCCAACGTTCGGCGACCTTGGCCCAGGCGCCGGCCTGTGAAAATACAAGCACCACACCTAGGGCGACTAACGGCGACCGGCGACGGCGAATGACCATCGATTTCCTCAGCAATTGAAATGATAAAAGACCTCTGTGTATTGTAAGCAAGCTCTGCCGCGGGTGCCAACCGACCACGGAAATCATTCCGTTCTACAAAATTCAAGATCACCGGCAGTTCGGCCGATAGTAGCCACGCCACGAGGCAAGATGGCGGTTTTTGGCCATGCTTTCGGTAAACGCCTATGTTGTCAGAATTTGGGCCGGCGATTGCCGATCAAGTCGTGGCGACCTGCCAGGGCCGCGTGGCTGAAATCGGGGCCGCTTGGTCGCGACTGGTTGGTAGCCCGGTGAGTGTCGCGGTAGGCGACCCGACCTCGTTTAATCTGCTGTCGCCCCCGGCCGGCCTCGACGGACCAGGCCTGGTTGTCTTGCTGACCTCCGGTGCCAGTGCGGCGCTGGTAATTTTGCCTGAAGAAGGCGGGCTGCTGCCCGACTGGTACGCCGAGCCGAACGCCGACCAGCAGGGCGTCTTAGCCACGCTCGCTCAAGAGCTGGGCCCGTTGATATTGCCCGAACCTTTCATGCCCGAGGGTTTTCAAGCGGCCCGTGTAAGTAACTTGGGCGAGGCACTGTTGCGGGGCGGCGTGGCGGCAGGCGCGGCGCTGCTGCCGTGGGCGATGACGGCCGAGTTGGGCAAGCAGGCGACGGCCAGCATGCTTTGGCCCGCGACGCGGCCCTCTGAGATTCTCTTGAAAGAGACCCCGCGCAAGCCTCCCGGCCCTGCTCCGCAAGCCTTCCCCTCCGCACCGGCCGTGCCCCAACCCCCGAGCATGGGCGTCGACGCGCTGCCTGCCTATGCTCGTAGCCTGTTGCGAATCAAGGTGCCGGTGATCGTCACGCTAGCGGCCAAGAAGCAGCCGATCGGCCGGATCGTCGAGTTGGGGACAGGCTCGATCATTCAGTTCGACAAATCGTGCGAGGAGATGCTGGCCTTGCACGTCGCCGATCAGGCGGTGGCCGAGGGCGAGGCGGTGAAGGTAGGCGACAAGTTCGGCATTCGCGTCACCTCGCTGATTGTTCCCGGCGAGCGGTTTAAGCCGGTCCGCAAGCGGTAAGTGTTCGGCAGCGGCTAATGCGCCAAGTCGCAAGTTCGCTATTTCGTTGGCCGGTATTGCGATTGGGGGCGGCGCGAGGAAGTTCGACGCGGGCGCATGCTGGCGTTAGACTAAGCCGATGGATGAAAACACGCCGCGGCTGGGCATTGTTCACCTATTCGCCTGGACTGCCGCCAGCGCGGTCTGGATGGCCCTTGAGCGCCTGTTCTACTCGGCCTTAGGAAATCAATCGCCATCAACCGTATTGACCGTATCTAGTTCGCTCGCCGCGCCGGTCCAGGGCGCGGGGTTAATGGGTTTTTTGCTGTTTGTCTACCGCCGCTTGCGTGGCCGCCCCTGCGCACGCGAACCAGGCGACTGGCTGCTTGTTGCTTATGGTGCCGCGATTCTCATGACGCTTATCGAACATCTGCTCATTATGTCGATCATTCAGCAACCCCGGCCTTTGCAGAGACAGATGGTCCTCATGGCTGTTTCCCGGCTCTCGTTTTCCATCACACAAATCGCTCTCTATGCCGTCGCAGCTAGGCGGATTGGGAAATCTCCGCTCTGGCGCGGCGTTCTCTGGTTGCTTTGCTGGCTTCAGGTGGCTCGTATGGTAATGGAATTCGTTCTGCCTCTCGTCGTTTTCCAACCCCGCACCTTGCTTTTCCTACGGTTTTTTCCGGATGCGGCTGCCGGCGTCGTGGTGTCCTTATCAGCGATTGCCGATGGGCGCCGCAGGCACCTTCGCTCCTGGACGCACTGGACCGGTGTTGCGGTGGTGGTTGTCGACGGAGTACTTGCGCTGTCAGGCATCGCTTGGTGGCTTGTCACAAAATTACCTTAATTCTGCGGTTTTAACGCACCGCTCCGTTGACACCACGTGTTCGTCTCTCTACGATTTCAGCAATCTGATGCATGCCGCCATCGAAACGCCGGCCACACGAGTTGTACAGGCAAGTGACTTCGTCCGGCCGCACATCTCTCTCGAGGCGTTGATATTGCAAGGCTTGCATCGCGGTGAATCAACGCCGATGACGGATGGCGATTGCTGCGATCTAGGCGAGCGGGTTCTAAGATGCAACGCCGCAAACGCCGATATACCTCCGCTGTAAAGAACCATCAATGACTTCCACGTCGCTCCACGCTCGAGTGGGGATTTTGGTCAGCGGAGGACTCGACAGCTCAATCTTACTGGCGCATTACCTCGACCGAGGGCGGCGCGTACAGCCGTTCTACGTACTTTCCGGGTTGACCTGGCAAGCGGCCGAATTGGCGGCGCTGCGCTGTTACCTGGCGGCGATCGCCGGCGAGCGGCTCGACGACTTGGTGACGCTCGATCTGCCGCTGGGCGATCTGTATGGCGATCACTGGAGTATCACCGGCCGCGACGTGCCCGACGCCGACAGCGACGACGAAGCCGTGTATTTGCCCGGCCGCAACGCCTTATTAGTTGTCAAGGCGGCGCTGTGGTGCCACCTGCATGGCATCGAAGAGCTGGCGCTGGGTCCGCTCAAGGCAAACCCCTTCGCCGATGCGACGCCGAAATTCTTCGCCAGCTTTCAGGCGTCGCTCAACCTGGCCACTAGCGGCGGCGTGCGGCTGGTGCGCCCCTTGGCCGGTTATGACAAGCGGCAGGTGATGCAACTCGGACGCAATTATCCGCTTGAATTGACGTTCTCGTGCATCAGTCCGAAAGGCGGCTTGCACTGCGGCCGGTGCAACAAATGCGGCGAACGACGAAGGGCGTTCGTTGAAGTGGGCCAGCCCGACCCCACACACTATGCAGGCGGCGCCGAGTTGTGTCGATCGCTGAGAGGTTAAGCTATGTTTCGAGTCACGCGGCAAATCGACTTCTGTTACGGGCATCGGCTGCTGAATTACGAGGGCAAGTGCCGCTATCTGCACGGGCATAACGGCCGGGCAGTGATCGCCATCGAGGCCGACAATCTGGACGATCGCGGCATGGTGCTCGACTTCTCCGACATCAAGCGGGTGGTCAGCGGCTGGATTGACGAGACGCTCGACCACCGGATGATTTTGCACCGCGATGATCCTGCCGTGCCGATGCTGCGTCAGCTTGGCGAACCGATGCACTTGCTCGATGTGAACCCCACGGCCGAGAACATCGCCCAGTTGATCTTCGATTTCACCGCCTCGCAGGGTTTTCCGATTGTCGAGGCCCGGCTGTGGGAAACGCCCAACTGCTTTGCGACGTATGCCGGGAAGGCAAAGCACGCATGACGAACCCACCGTGGGCGGTGGCTGGGGCAGAAGCTGGCCGGTAAGAGCCTGACAATGCAAGACGCGCTGTCGGCCAGCGATGCCCCGGCGGTCACCAGCCGGGGCATCGCCGCGATCAAGCGTCAAGGTGGATTCCGCATCTTCTCAGGCGCGGCTCTGCCCCAGCCACCGCGACACCGGAAAGCTGGGGCCTTCGCGTAACGCAGTAAATAAAAACAGTCCGGGCGGCCGAGGCCGACGCCGGACTGTTCTCTCTCCCTCCCGGGACTGATGGCTCAAGGCTCCGCCTCGGCCGCACGGGCGACAATGGTGCTATCGGCCGATCCTATTGCGGCACTTTTGACCAGTTTCCGTATTGTGCGGCCACCGGAGTTTGGAGAGACTACGCCGCATTTTCCGGCGTTTGGCTGCACAACCTGGGCGATTACGCCGATTGTACCGGATGTGCCACACCCCGATGGAAAGGAAATCGACGTGAGCAAAGTAAATCGGCTGCCGCTGGCGATCTTGCGATCGTCGCTCGTCTGGGGTTTGTTGCTCTCGGTGGGCTTTTACGCCCCCATCGAAACCGGCCATTGGCGCGATGAGTTCGTGCTCCGCTATTTCGCCGGCCACTGGGTCGAGTATCTCGAGACGGCGATGTTCTTCGTCGGCCTTTCGGGCCTCGTGCTCAAGGCGCTCGACATCGGCCGGCAGTCAGCGGGCCTTGCGCGTGCGTTGCTGCCCGCGCGTGCGGACGAGCCGCAGCCGGCCGGCGAGGCCGATCGTCTGCTGGCCCAGCTCGATCAACTGCCCGACGCACAGCAAGACGACTATCTGCCCCGCCGGCTGCGCGAGGCGTTGCAGTCGGTGCGCTTCGCCGGCTCGGCCGATAAGCTGGGCGATGAGCTGAAATACCTGTCGGAGTCTGACGGCGCTCGCTCGCATGCCAGCTACGGGCTGCTGCGGATCATCATCTGGGCGATCCCGATTCTCGGATTTTTGGGCACGGTGATCGGCATCACGATGGCCATCGCCAGCTTAAACCCGCAGGCCCTCGAAGATTCGCTGCCCACCGTCACCGGCGGCCTGGGCGTGGCCTTCGACACCACGGCCTTGGCATTGGGCCTGTCGATGGTGCTGATGTTCGTGCAGTTCTTTGTCGACCGCATGGAAAACCGGCTGCTGACCGCCGTCGACGGCCGGGCTGCCGACGAGCTGGGCGGACGCTTCGAGCAAATGGGCACCGGCGACGATCCGCAGATCGCCGCCATGCGCCGCATCGCCGATATGGTGCTCAAGGCCACCGAGCGGCTTGTGGTGCGCCAGGCCGAGGTCTGGCAGCAAACGATCGACGCCGCACAAGTTCGCTGGAGCGCCACCGCGAGCGAGTCGGGCAAGTTGCTCGAATCGGCGCTTTCCGGCGCGCTGTCGCAGAGCATTACCACGCACGCCGAACGGCTGTCGGCATCGTCGGAGGCCACCGCCGAACAAAATCGCCGCAATTGGAGCCGTCTGCAACAAACCTTGGCCGATAGCACGCAGGCATTGAAAACGCAGCAGGCCGAGCTGTCCAAGCAAAGCGACATCTTGCTGCGGGTGGTCGACGCCACCGGGCACGTGGCCAAGCTCGAACAGACGCTCAACAACAACCTGGCCGCTTTGGCCGGCGCCCAGCACTTTGAAGAGACGCTTTTGCACCTGGCCGGGGCGCTCAATCTGTTGAATGTCCGGCTGGGGCAGGCTGCCGCGCCGCAGATCAGCCTCACCGGAACGCCTCCTCCGGTCGCTAGGACCGGAACCAACACCCACAGGGCCGCATGAGACGCCGGGCAGCCCCAAATCGACAGGCCGCCGGAGTCTCGCTGTTTCCGTTTCTGGCGGTTCTGCTCTGTACGATGGGAGCACTGATCGTGGTGCTGGTGGTGATTGCGCGCCAAGCCCATTTGCAAGTGGCCGCGGCGGCGCAGTTGCCCGCCGCCGACGAATTGACGATCAAGCGAACCGACTTGGAATGGCGGATCTCGCAATTGCGTGACTCGCGCGAAGCCACCAAAAAACTGCTCGCCGAAAAGCAGACCGAGCTGAGCCATTTCGAAGAGCATTCGCGGCGCTTGCGCACTCAACTTGAGGAACTGGAGGCTGCCCGCGAACGTCTCAGCGAAATCGCCGCCGGCGACACGCGCGACCAGGCCAAGCTCAAAAGCGAGCTCGAAAGGTTGCAATATCGCGTGGCGGGGCTGCGTGGCGAATTGGGCAAGCTCGTCGAAAAAGCCCGGCAAGGCCAAGAGTCGTACGCCATCATTCCCTACCGCGGGCCGAACGAGACCTACCGCCGGCCGATCTACATCGAGTGCCGAGCCACGGGCGTCATCTTGCAGCCGGCGGGGCTGGTGCTCACCGAGCAAGATTTTGTCATCGACTCGGGGCCGAGCAACCCGCTGGCGGCGGCGCTGCGGGCGGCGCGTGAGTATTATCTGCGCAACTCGCTGAGCGGGCAGGGCGACACGGGCAGCGCCTATCCACTGATGATCGTGCGCCCCGACGGGGTCGCCGCCTATTACATTGCCAGGGAGGTACTCGTAGCGCTCGGGCCCGATTTCGGATATGAGCTTGTTGCCCAAGATTGGTCGATTGAATATCCACCCGCAGATCCGATGCTGGTACTGGCGATGAAGCAGGCCATCAACGAAGGACGAATGCGCCAGGCGTATCTGGCCAGCGCCGCTCCTGGACTGTTTTACAATAGTCGGCATCTATCGTTTCGGGCATCATCGCACGGTGGCCTCATGGCAGGCAGCGGCTCCGCCTTGGGCGGTCATCGCAGAGCGCACCTTGGCGGTCGGCCGGCGTCAGTCGCGGGTGGTGCGGCAGGAGCGCGGCGCTTGCCCGGCGGAGGAAGCGGCTCGCCCGGTGCAGGCGATAATCCCTATCTCACTGCACTGGCAGAAGAGGATTCGCAAAAGGGTTCAGCGATCGGGGCTCCGAATTCGAGGTCACCGTGGTCCAGCGGCGGCGCGTCCGGCGGGCAACAGGGCGGCACCGGTGCTGTTGGGCGGGGCACTATCGGCGGCATTGGGATCGGTGGCAGCAATGCGGGCGATCCGTTGCTGGCAAGCGCTGCCAAGCCGGGAAAAGGTGCACAAGGTTCGGGGTTCGGGGGTCAGGGTTCGGCGTTCGCAGGGCGGGGAACAGGGCCGGGCGGTCAAGGTTCAGTGATGCCGGGCGTTCGCCCCGGTGGTGTCGGTCAAGGTTCCGGCAACAAGTTGCCTGAAGCAACCTCCGCAGGATTCGCCGCGAGCGGTGAGCTCTCTGGAAGTGGCGGTAGCCCGCGGCCGAATGCGGCAGGCACATCAGCGGTGGCGGGCGGCGCCGCGAGCGTTGCACGCGGCCCCGCCGCGGTAGTGCCCGCCACCGGCGGCGCAGGAAACAGCCCGACTGCCGGGTTCGCAGGGGGGACAGGCAACAAGCCTGGAGCTGCCAGTCGGCCGGCCACAACGGCCGGGAATATCGTGGCAACTTCGGGCCATGCGGGCAACCTGCCCCAGGCCGGATCGGCGCTGGCAACCGATGGCGAGGGCGCGACGACCGGCGGTCAAGCCTCCGGCGGACCATCGGGTGCGAATGGATCGCAGCGTTCGGCAGCTTCCGGCTCTGGGCCGGGCGATTTGAACGGCACGGGAGACGCGCCGGCCACCGCGACCGGTGGTGCCGCTTCCAACGCGCGTTCGTCCAGTGTCGGGCAACTGGCATCGACGACTCGCGGCGGCTCAGCCGGTGGCAGTTCGTCCGCGGGTGGTCCATCCGACGGCAGTTCGTCGCGCGGCAGTTCGTCGCGCGGCGGCTCGTCGCGCGGCGGCTCGTCGAATGGCGGTAGTGCGTCGGGCAGCAATAGCGCCGCGGCTGGGGCGGGCACGCCCGGCGGCGGCAGCATGGGTTCGGCCATGATGCAGCCAGGAC
>DATFDL010000778.1:0-2833 GCA_035252155.1 Pirellulales bacterium
CGCGACGCGCTCAGGTTCGATGCGGCCAATGGTGGGACTCGTTTCACTCGTCCCACCCTACCAATCCGGAACAGCACGTTATCTTGTTACCATGCCGCGCATTCTTTGCATCATTCCCACGCTCGATCGCTCCGGCGCCGAAAAGCAACTGACTCTGCTCACCACGCGGCTGGCGCGCGATGAGTTCGATCCGCATGTTTGCGCGCTCACACGGTCCGGTCCCTTCGAGCAAGAGCTGCGCGAGGCGCGCGTGCCGGTGACGATCATCGGCAAATCGGGCAAGCTCGACCCGGCGGCCTTCTGGCGGCTGAAGCGGCAGATCGCGTCGCTGCGGCCCGATCTGGTCCACACCTGGCTATTCGCCGCCAACAGTTATGGCCGGGCCGCGGCCCTGGCGGCGGGCGTGCGGCGCATCGTCGCGGGCGAGCGGTGCGTCGACCCCTGGAAGCGCTGGCACGAGCTGGCCATCGACCGCTGGCTGGCGCGGCGAACCGACCGCATTGTGGTCAACAGCAGCGGCGTGCGCGACTTTTATGTGCGGCACGAACTGCCCGCCGAAAAGTTTATCGTCATCCCCAACGGAATCGTTCCCACTGTCACTGCGCCGGGCGATCCGGTCGTCACACGCGGCGAGTTGCTGGCCGAGCTGGGGCTACCGCAGAACGCCCGGCTCATCGGCGCGGTGGGGCGGCTCTGGCCCCAGAAGCGATTGAAAGACCTGATTTGGGCGGCCGATTTGCTCAAGGTAATCCGCGACGACGTCCATTTGCTGATCATCGGCGAAGGGCCGCATCGCCGGCGGCTGGAGCGCTATAGCCGCCAGGTGCGGATCGAAGACAAGGTGCATTTTCTCGGGCATCGCTCCGACGTGCCGCGACTGATGCCGCATTTCCACGCGCTCTGGCTCGGCAGCGAATATGAGGGAATGCCCAACGTGGTGATGGAGGCGATGATGGCCGGCGTGCCGGTGGTTGCCACCGACATACCGGGCAACCGCGATCTGGTCATCAACGGCGAGACGGGCTTTTTGGTTCCCGTGGGCGACCGCGCGGCGTTCGCCCGGCAAACCAAAAAGTTGCTTGACGACGAAGAGCTGTCGCGGCGACTGGGCGAGGCAGGGCGCCGGCGAATTCGTGACGAGTTCACCGTCGAAAAGATGGTGTCGCGGCATGAGGAGTTGTATCGCGTGTTATTAGACTGAACGTAGGGATCGCCTTCCCAGGCCTTCCCTCGCGAGGACGGTAGAGGCAGAGGTATTTGCGGGAACAGGCATGTGGCACAGCCGCCCTCGGCTGTGCATCGCCGACGTAGTCGGCGTGGCCGAACCGAGGGCGGATGGTCCATTGATCCTTGGACCGACGATATGGACGATACTCGCCTCGACCACTGCCAGCAGGTGTTTCGCGGTCTGCTCTGGCGAATTCGTCCGCCGCGGCTGGCTGAGGCGGTAGACCGGTGCGTGGACCAGGTATGCCGCCTGACCAACGAAGGCGTGGAGTGGGACGCCGCCTTGCAGACCGTCTATCGCCGCGCCCGCGATGAAGTGGTGGCGACGCTCGTCGGCACAGGCGCGGCGGTGGTCGGCCCACGGCACAGGCGGCTGATCGAAACGATCGTCTCGCCGTCGCCGCCGGCGGCCGGTGTTGATTTTCACTGCGATGCGGCCTTGGGTGGGCTGGCTCGGTGGTTGCGGGCGGCGGGCTACGAGGCCGCCTATTGGCCCGGCATCGACGATGACGATCTGCTCCGCAAAATGCCCGGCAGCCCCGCCATTTTGCTCACCACCGACCGCCGGCTTTGCCAGCGGGGCGTGATCGCCAGCGGCGCGATCGCGGCGCGCTTGGTCTCGATCGCACGGAAAAAAAGAGAGCAGTTCACCGATCTTGTCGAGCAGCTCGAGCTGCCCCTCAGGTCGCCCCGCTGCATGGCCTGCGGCGGCCGGCTTCGACCGGTGGCCAAAGAGGCGGTACGCGACCGCATTCCGCCGAAAACCTATCCGTGGCGAGACGATTACTATGTTTGCCAGCGTTGCGATCGGCTTTTCTGGCAGGGTACCCATTGGCAGCGGATCGCGGAGGGGCTGTCCCTGGCTGCTTCCCGTCGATCGTCCACCTCCTGGCCACCGAAGGACAACTCTTGAGCGGTCGGGCTGATTTCGACAGCGTGCCAGTTTTGCCTTAAGTTATTTGACTACCGCCAATTGCGGCTCGATTCGTCATTTTCGCTCCGGCGGCCGGACCAAAGGGTTGCCCGAAAACATCCCCGCCTCACCGGCAGAGAGGGTTTGTCGGGGCGACCCCGCGCCGTTAGAATGGGCCATTTGCTAGCCAGGGCCGGGGCGTCTCGGGCAACCACGTATCCTTTTCCAGTTCGTCCCGCAGGAGTGCCTCTCGGTGCAGATTCGTATTTCGGCGCGGCACGGCCATCTGAGCGAGGCGACCCAGGCCAAAATCTCGGCCAAAATCGAGCGGTTGCCCCGCCTCTTCGAGCGGCTGACCGCCATCGAAGTGACCGTCGATCTGGAACACCGTGAGGATCCGGAGGTCGATCTGCGGGTCTCGGCCGAGCACAAGCACGACTTTGTCGCGACCGAACAGGCCGGCGACCTGATGGCCTCGCTCGACGGTTGCCTGCACAAACTCGAACAACAACTGCGTAAATACAAACAAAAGGTCCAAGACCACCACAAACGAGAGGGCCTGAGACAACAGCCCGCCTCGGCCGAGCCGGAGGCCGGCTAAGTCCGATGTCTGTAGGGAACGGACTCCGTGCCGTTCCGCATAGGGCGAACCGGCACCGCGCCGCCCCGCAACGGAACGGCACGGAGTCCGTT
>DATFDL010000779.1:0-10871 GCA_035252155.1 Pirellulales bacterium
ATAAGTTGATCATAGTTGGCATTCGGCCCTGAGAAGGGAAGCATGCCCGAATATAGCCGAGGGCGCGGCATTTGGTCGATAATCCACTCCATGCCAAGCCGAAGTTGGGCCCGTTCAGATTGGTCAAGGTTGACTATCTCATCTTCAATGAGCACCCTGGGTTCGCCCTGGGGATCCTTCAATAAGCCATTACCGCCCAAATAATCGCGCGCATAGAGGCAAAGAGACCATATTAAACCTAACTCCTTGAATGGTTCGGATTGTTGATCTGGCACTGCTGTCAAAGCTAGAGCCGCATGCAGGTGCGATTTCAACGACTTTCGCATGTCAGCGTTGCTCATCCGATCGCGTTGCTGGTTCGCATCGGCGATCTTTTTCACGACGTCCGATCGCTCAAGGACCTTGGTCAAGCCTAATCCGAGCTGGTCAACGACGTCGTTGATAACGAGATTCCTCATCGTCATGGGCAACAGTTCCTCGCTGAGATAGGGGGTCGCCGTAATCGTGACCTCGGCGCCGTATCCTTTGTGCGTCTTGTTGCCGGGAATGATCGAAACGGGAATCCGCACCAGGTTCAGCGCGTAACCGGGCGAGTCGGCTGTATCGTCGCCTTCGTTCACGCGCCTTATCTCTTGGAGATAATTTAGATATCTACTCAATTGAGATAGCATCTCGGTCGGTTCCAGCGAGAACTCCGAAAAATCGCTCAGGCCTGTCAGCGGCTGGGTGCGCGTGATGGCGCTGCCACTGGTCAAATTGCCGCCAGGGTTGTTGATCATCATAAAGGCCGGATTGCTCGTGCCGGCCTGACCGCCCGCGCCTCCTCCTCCTCCTCCGCCACCACCGCCACCGGTGCTCGGCGCAGCGCTGCTGGAGGCTCCACCCCCAGTTGCGCCGCCGGTGGAAGAGCTTGCGCCGCCGGCCGGCGTCGTGGAACTTGTCGACCTGCTGGTGGTTTGGCTGCCGGCGTTCAGAGCCAGTGCCAAGCCAAGAAACGACTGATCGCTGCGGCGAATGTATCCCTGAAGGCTTTCCTTGAACTGCGTCAAATAACCCAAAGTGACTTGCTCGTACTCCTGCCGGTGCTTGGTGAGCCGGGCTTGGCCCCAGACGTCGGGTTGCTTGGCGACGATCGTGCCGAAGATATTGATGTGGTGCTGTAGGTAGTCGATCTCTTTCGCGAGGCTCTCTACCGAATGGTCGCGCTCGGTAGGAGGCTTCAAACGACTAAGGAACTTCGGCAAATGGTCGCCTCCGAAGGCAGCGGGAGGCATGAGGGACTGGCAAGTGAACGCGAGAATCAACACCACCCCGGCGATCTTTCGTCCGTGAATCATCGAAGTACCTGGCCACTGCTTCAAAAGCGCCGTTTGCCCGGCGAAGGCTCCCATGCCTTCCCTCAGATTGGCTACAAGCGATTCCTAGCTCGCCATCGGCGCAGCGCGGCTGGTAACATTGAGAAAAGGCGGGGGTTCAATTCAGCCGCTACGACTGCGCCTCATGGCGCCAGCGACATGGGTCAACCGGAATAAACGGACCAGGTCAACCTTGGCGGCCGATAATGCGGCCGTTGCTGATGATGACGGCTTTCGGACCAGGACCCCGCCGATTGGCGTCGGCCGCCGCCGGTTCGACCAGCACCAACTCAGAGTCACCTTCAGCCGATTCGGAGTCCGAGTTCTTTGTTTGTCCTGAGCCAGCAGCTTGCCCGAAATACTTGCGTTTGAGAGCATCCAAACCAGTTCCTTGGCTACTGGCATGCTGCTTTACGTCACGATCGCTGATGGGGGCAGTGGCGACGATGCGCATACCCGGCATCTTTTCAGCGATAACCTCGTGTGCCGACTTGCGTGACTTCGTTGAACGCGACGACTCCCTCTCGAGCGAATCGGCCGCGGCGCTGCCAGTTTCCTGCGATGATTCGAGGAACCTCCTCCGCAGACTGGCGAGCTTTTCAACAATCGGCGTGCTCAACGACGATTGCAGGGAGGCCTTTGCCCGCTTTTTGGATGGCTTCTTGGGCATGACGAGAAACATCCCGAGACAAATGGCCTTAACCACCTAATTATAGTCGACGCACGGAGGCGAGGCCACCCCGGTACACGTTCGACCTCTGGCGCGTGCACCGGTCGAGTTCGGATTACCAGCCCAATCCGAGGCAAGTGAATTGACGTAAAATCTTAAGCTCACGGGCTTTGTCCACTGGGTCGCGAGTCCGGCGATGTGGAATCCCGCCGAGGTAATCGGTCTTTGCTTGAAACAGCGCCTCCGCTGGTGGAAAACCCAGGATAAAGTGGCGCCAGAACGCGCTGTGCAGCGGAGCGCCATAATAACTCGTGTCGTTTCCGTCCGGGGAATAATGAGCTCCCGTGCACCCGACGAATGCACGCGCGCCGGCATTCAAAAAGCTCAATGCAATGGAAGCATTCACTGCTCGGGGCGATATTAAAGCTGGAGGAACAACATCGATGGCGCGTTCCATTACCGTTAGTGCCCCCCAGCATGCGCCGCAGAACACGACACGGTTTGCCACAGGCGTTACATCGCTTATGTTCATCGCTTCGTAGGGAATTTCACGGTCCGTCTCTCCCCAAAATCGCTGGCTATCCTGGAAGTCGCCGTGAAGCATAAGATAGACGGCCGACGACGAAAGTACTCCGTTGGCATACCGCGGATCCCCTGGCCGCGCGGCCTCCGATTCAATAAAGTTAGCCGCGCCCGCCCCGGGAATGCTTCCGTAAATGCGGGCCGCATAAGGGCGGTTTCTGTTCTGCACGCCGCCAAGCTGCACCGCGGCTGAGCCGCCCGCTTGCATGGCGCGAACGACCAGCTCCGGTGTCTTAGCGTCGGGAACGCGCGAAACAGGCAATTCGGCCATCCCGTCGCCATCGCGATCGCCGTAGATTGAATCGCTCCAGACGAGGAAGTCATCATAGGGATCTCCGTCGCGATGGCGAACCGCGGCCCTGAGCGACGAGTCGAGCGCATCCAGGCGGTGAGCGGGAACGACGTCGTAGCCGCCGACGAGAACGACCCCGGCCGTATCCGAATTAAGCGAAGGTCTCACCAAGTGCAGCACTTGGTTCGGGTCAGTTGCGCCGGCGGGCAACGTGTCGAGGACGGCGTGACCTGCGCCAGCGACGCGATCGAGAATGTCGTCAGCCTCGTGCTGGCCGAGATTTCGATGCAGCGCCTCGCGGCTGGTAACGAACAACAACTTGGGCAAGCGGCGACCCCCCGCGAGTTTCCAGTCGGCGCCGATGTCGCCTTTTACGCGGCGGCCAGCAAGCGGCTCCAACTCGATCGTGAGCGAGACCCTAGTCCCGGCGTAAGGAAACGACGCCGAAACTCGTGCCGGCTCTACGGCAAATTCGTTCTCTGGGACCGATGCCCTCGCCGTCGTTCCAACAGGCGGCTCGGCAGGCGGCGCTGCGGGGAGCGAACTCGCAGTAGTTCCCGCTGAGACGGGTGCCGCGGGCAGCCCAGCGTCGTCTTTGTTCGGCGCGCCGATATTAAGCCGGCCGCCGCGGCTAAAAGTGATCTGCTGACCCGCTCCGAACGTTACGGTAATTAGTCCGTTGCGGTCAGTGCGAGCCCACGTCACCGAGTCGTCGTTCCTCCTCAAACGTTTCAACAACGTCAACACGGCCGGATCAGGATGCTTTGCATCGCGCAGGCCACCGCTGATCCCAAACCGAACACTTCCATTCAGGTCACGGAAGACGGATTCGTCGAACCCGTTGTAACTGGCGTGGTGTGATATTTTCACGAAGTCAAACGCTCCGCGCTTGGCCTCATCAGCCACAACTTTGCGCAACGCGTTCATTTCTGCATCCAGTCCGCGCAGCTCGGCATTTGCGAACTGCATGTCGCCGGCAAGAAGCACGCGGGCTTCCGCGGCATCGAGTGTCACTACGATGCTTTGATTGTTGAGAGCCGCACCTCTCCCAGGTCGGTCGCTGGCATCACCCAACGGCGACGCGACCAAAGAGCGATATAGCGCAAGGCCGTCGACGGCCGAAAGATCGTCTCGGTCTTCGCCTTCCGAGAGTTGCCGGACCGCTTCGATGCCGTCTCGCGTGAGCTGTTCGATAGCCTCAGCGCATAGTAAGAGCTGGTCCTGTGATGGGCCGAGAATCCTCAGCCCAATTTCGCGAAATGCCTTTTCCAGATTGGGCAACTTGTCGCCACGATAGCGAAGCATTTGCTGGCCTAGTCGCCGTTCAAGTTTTGCCAGCATCTTCCGATAACGGGGCTCGAGGCTTGGTGCGTCCGCGAGGAACTGTTGAAGATCTGCATCGGCGACGCCCATGCGACTCTCTTCGCGGAGTGCAGCCACGACTCGCCGCGCCGTAGGCGACACATCGGCTGCGTCAAGTGGACCGATTTCACCAGGTGCGTGCCCAAAGCCTAGGTTCTCGTCTGCCACCAATGCCCATTTCAGGTCCAACATGTCGTGCTCGACCATTTCGGGCAGGCAGCCGATATGGTCCGTGTGGCAATGAGTCACGACTAGCAGCGAAATCTCGAAGGGAGGGCCGTGGCCAAGAACTTGTTGCAGTTGATCGGGGATCGATGGATAACCACCCCTACCGCTAATATCGTGCTGATGGCCGCCATCGATCAGCACGTTGGTGCCACCGTACTGGCAGAGCACGCAGTCACCATATCGCTCCAAGCCCATATCCAGCAAATGAACTCGCAGTTGCCCATCGCGAAGGTGGTTCATAGGATTTCACCGGCCGGAGTCTTCGCACCGCATTTGGGCAATCATAATGTGGGAATCGTCGCAACGCTACGATGCTGCCGCCTTGCGCAGCACTCGACGAATCCCTCGCTGACCACCATCTAAGAAACCCGGCCCCGTGGTCCGAAAACGGGGTCCATTTTGCGGCGTCGGTGGCCGCCGGACCATTCGCTTAACTCCGGCCAACCGCAAAAGCCATAAGGCACGAGTGATCGAGGCTAGCCGGCTTACTGCTTCCGCTTGGGAGCGCCGTTTCGGCCTTTGCCGACGGGGATTGCCTCGAGATCGGTCACCAGCAACAGGTCGACGACATTCCATCGGTCGTCGGACTGGTAGACGATCACCGTTCGCCCGCTCGGCGCCGAGGCCATGTACTCTCGGTTCGGTCAAGCGCGGCTTGCTTCCTTCGATTAGCGGCGATTAGGACCGATCAGTGTTCCCGAAACACCCGGCTGAGACATGGTTGCCCGCCCCAGATCTGGGGCCGAGCCATTCGACGTAAGTGCCGATTTTGCGATTGTCGAAAAAACCCCTCCGCAGAAGGGGCACCTCTGCAGATCTCTCGGTTTTTTACGGCAAGTGCAAATTTGCAAACACCGTGCACGGCGATGCGCGAAAAAACCACTTACGACGATCAAGGGAAGAGATCAGAGGTCGGCGGCCAGCGGTCAGGGGAGAGGCCGTTCCGCTCCTAAGATGCAAAAAACCCACCAAGCCAGATTCGTGGGATGATGCGGAGAGGGGCCGGAGGTCAGAGGTCGGAGGTCAGGGAAAGCATGAAAGACGAACGCCAGGGCATGCGCTTGCCTAAGCAAAGATCGATGCTTCGACATGTTGCGATAAAGTATTTATTCATAAACTGTTAGAAGGAGAGAGCGACGAGGGACCCCCTCGTTTTCCGCAAGCAAGCAAGCCCTTTTAGGGTAACAGGCTTCGCGACCGTCAAAAAAACGAACAGAGAAGAGGCCACCGGTACTCTGCGTTACCCTTGGCCGCCGATCCAAACCGACTCGCGATGGGGTGGTGTCGCAAAGTTGAGTTGGCCGGGGGCGAATGGACACCAACCCGAAGCGTAAGCGAGGCAGAATCGGGTAGTTCCTCGCTTACGCTTCGGGTTGGTGTGGGCGACCAACTCAACTTTGAGACACCGCCCGCGATGGGGTGAGGTGGCGGATCGCCAGCCGCTTGGATAAACTAAATAACCGTCGATGTCATCAGCTATCTGGAGCGGCTCAAGGTCACATGATCTGCGTTAGTATCGGTCGTGGGCGGCACCGGCATGTGATCGCCGAACATAAGCACCTGGTCGAGCAGGGCGCCAAGCTGGTCGAGCTGCGGCTCGATTACATCAACGGCCAGATCAACCTCAAGCGGGTGCTGACCGATCGGCCCGGGCCGGTGATCGTCACGATTCGCCGTCCCCAAGACGGAGGCAAGTACAGCGGCACGGAGGAAGAGCGGCGCACGTTGCTGCGCACCGCCATCGCCGAGGGGGTCGAGTACGTCGATCTGGAAGACGACGTGGCCGGTTCTGTCCCGCGCTATGGCAAGACCAAGCGGATTGTCAGCCTGCACGATTTTCGCAAGACGCCGGAAGAGCTGCCCGAGATTCATGCCCGGCTGGCCGGGCTCGACCCCGACATCGTCAAGATTGCGACGTTGGCCAATAACCCGCACGACAACCTGCGAATGTTGCGGCTAGTCAAAGAGAGCAAGGTGCCCACGGTCGGCATCTGCATGGGCGACATCGGCACGCCCTCGCGATTGTTGGCCGGCCGCTGCGGCGCTCCGTTCAGCTATGCCACCTTCCACCACGAGCGAACGCTGGCGCCGGGCCAGCTCAGCTTCCAGCAGATGACGGAGATCTACGGGTACGACCGCATCACCGCCCAAACCGAGCTGTACGGCGTAATCGGCGACCCGATCGCCCAGAGCCTCAGCCCGCTCGTCCACAACGCCGCCTTCCGCCACTTGAAGCTGAACAAGGTCTACATTCCCTTCCGCATTCCGCGCGAGGACGTTTACAGTTTTTTGGACGACGCCCGCGAGCTGGGCATCAAGGGCCTGAGCGTCACCATTCCGCACAAAGAGGCGGTGCTCAAGCGCGTGACTAAGGTCGATGGCGCGGTGCGCGGCGTGGCGGCGGCCAACACGCTGATTTTCGAAGAAGAGCAGGTTGCCGGCTACAACACCGATTATCGGGCGGCGATGGATTGCCTGACCAGCGCCCTGGAGGCCGACACGGGCGAGGCCGATCTGAGTTCAAAGGTGGCCTTGGTGCTGGGCGCCGGCGGTGCCGCCAAGGCGATCGCCTTCGGCTTGCAGCGGCGGGGGGCCGAGGTGGTGATCGCCAGCCGCACCCGGCAGCGGGCCGACAAGCTGGCCGAGGCACTCGGCGGCAAGTCGGTCGATTGGGGAACGCGGCATAATTTCTGGGTCGATTTGCTCATCAACTGCACGCCCGTAGGCATGCACCCCCACGTCGATGAGACCCCTTACGACAAACACTATCTCAAGCCTTCGATGCTGGTCTTCGACACGGTGTATAATCCCGAGAGTACGCTGCTGGTCAAGGATGCGCGTGCCCGAAGCTGCACGGTGGTGACAGGCGTCGACATGTTCATTCGCCAGGCGGCGTTGCAATTCAAGCTGTTCACCGATCAAGAACCGCCGGCCGATTTGATGCGCGAGGTATTAAAGCGCGCGATCGGGCCGGCGAAGTATTAGTTATGAATATTGTGCTCATCGGTTATCGCGGCGTGGGCAAGAGCACGGTCGCCAGATTGTTAGCGTTGCAACTGGGCCGGCCGTGGGTCGACGCCGACGTCGAAATCGAATTGAAAGCCGGCAAATCGATTGCGGCCATCTTTGCCGACGACGGCGAAGAGGCGTTTCGCGATTGGGAATCAGACGTCGTCGAAGAGCTGCTGTGTCGTGACGGGTTGATCATCGCCGCCGGGGGCGGTGTGGTGTTGCGCGAAGGCAACCGCCGCCGGTTGCAGGAGCGCGGCCGCGTGGTTTGGCTCCGCGCTAGCCCGGCTACGATCGCCCGCCGTGTGGCTGGCGACGCGAGCACCGCGGGGCGGCGACCGAACCTGACTACGGCCGGCGGCCAGGCCGAAATCGAGTTGCTGCTACGTGAGCGGACGCCCCTCTATCAACAGTGTGCTGAACTGTCGTTCGACACCGAGCGTAAAGACCCGGTGGAAATCGCCGCCGAAATCGCCCGTCATTTTAATCTTTCTCCCGCGGAGTGCTCGTGAACACCTTGCTCGAACTGCCTCTGGTCTATCGTCTGGCCGCCGTAGGCGTGATCGGCCTCATTCTGGGCCACCTGGCGAACCTTGCGGCGTATGCCTTCAGCGACGACCCCCGCCGCAACCCGTGGTCGCAGGAGCACCCTCGCGACCAGAGGAACCGCTGGCTCGACCGCTTGCCGCTCTTCGGCTGGCTGCGGCTGAGCCGCAAGACCGCCGAGTTGGGCCGCGGTTTCTGGCTGCGTGCGCTGGTGGTCGAGCTGGCGATGGCGGGGCTCTGCGCCGGGCTGTATTGGTGGGAGATCGATCAGTGGGGAATTTTGCCGCCGGGCATTGTCGGCACCCACGTCGAGCTTCCTCCCGCCCCCGGCGATCAGCAACCCGATGCTTCCAGCACCCAACCCAGCGACGTCGGCGAGACGAAAAGCGCCGCCGACAGCGGCGACGAAGGTGACCAGCGACCGACGATCACCCGCCCCCTGGTTCGGCCCAGCCGCATCACGTGGCAGATTTTGCACGTGGTCTACGCCGGCAACGTGTTGCTCATCGTCTTGATGCTCGCGGCCACGCTGATCGATCTCGACGAGCGAATTATTCCTGACGAGATCACGGTGCCCGGCACGCTGGCCGGACTGGCGCTGGCGGCCGGTTACGCCTGGTCGCTGATGCCGGTGGGAGTCAGTTACAAATTCCCGCCGGGCATTCAGTTTGTCGAGTTCATGACCCTGGCCTTTCCCGTGTGCGAATACCCCAGGGAATGGCCGCTCTACCTCGAGGGCCGCGACCAATTGCTGCCGCTTTTAATCGCCCTGGCGGTTTACGGCTTCTGGTGCGTGTCCTTGCTGCCTTGGCTCTGGCGCCCGCGGCGAGGCTTCGACCAGGCCACGCGGATGCTGGTCGCTTATGCGATGCGGTCGCCCAACGCTCTGAGCGTGCTGCTCATGGCGCTGTGCGGCGGGGCGGGCATCGGCGTCGTCTGGTGGTTGGGCGGACCGAATTGGACCGCGCTGTTGACCTCGTTGGCCGGACTGGCGATGGGCGGCGGATTGATCTGGATGGTGCGGCTGGTCGGCGCCCTGGCTCTTCGACGCGAGGCGATGGGTTTTGGCGATGTCACGCTGATGGCGATGATTGGCGTTTTTCTGGGCTGGCAGGCCTGCGTCGTCATTTTCTTTTTAGCGCCCATTCTCGGGCTGGTGATTGGGGGCGCCCGGTGGGCGATGGGGCGCGGCCGCGAGATTCCTTACGGGCCGTTTTTGTGTCTGGCCACGCTGATTGTCATCATGAGCTGGCGCGGCGTGTGGGACTTGTTCAGTTACGCGTTCGAACCGCTTTACCGCCTGCCGGCCTTGTTGCTGGTCGGTTTTGTTTTGATGTTCATCATGCTTTCGATCTGGCAATTGGTGGCCAACTTCAGTCACCGCAAGTCGTATCCTTCGGAAAACTCGTCGACGAGTCCTTAAACTGATCGGCGGTGGCTGGGGCAGAGCCTTGGCGATGCCCCGGTGGATCCAGCCGGGGCATCGGTAAGCCTCTGCCCCAGCCACCTGGGAGAGATCCTTTCGTTTCAGCGGAAACGGCAGCATGGCCTATGCTTTGGCATGGCCTGGCTTGAAACGATTACCGATCTTTCCGACCCTACCCGAATCGAGCGCCTGCGGCAGGCGCGATATGGTGTGATTGAGATGGCGGCGGGCAAACTGCTGCGGGTGCGGCTGCGGCCCTGGCCCAAGCTCGCTTTGCCCTGGGATATGATCTGGGGCGACTATCGGCATCGCTCGGCCGAGGGCGACCGCTGCTGGCTGTTCTATAATCAGCCGCGGCGGCTGCCGAATTTTCTGGCGTTGAAGTTCGTGGTTTCCACACGGCGCACCACGTTGGCCACCTTCCGGGGCGCCCTGGCCGTGCTCGATCAGGTAGCCCGACTCAAGAAAACCGACGCCATTGTTTGCGACGCGGCGAATTGGCGGATTTCCGACCGGCTGTTGGCCCGTTGGGGCTGGCAGGCGCACAAGCCGCAGCGCTGGCACCGGAATTTTATTAAGCGGTTTTATGGATAGGCTGTAGGGTGGGACGAGCTTGCGAGTCCCACCTTTCGTATGCGCCACCCGGATGCGCCAGTTTGAGCTAACGGTGGGACTCGTTTCACTCGTCCCACCCTACGCCGCTACGCGATGCGGCCCCGACGAACAAAGCGGCGGCACGGCGTCGGACCTGCCGAAGCCGTGCCGCCAGACGACATTCAAGTTGCGCGCCGAAGTTACCGCACCGCTTCGTTGAGCATCTTGGTGTTGGGCACGCTATGTCGGTTCAGGAGTCCGTCTTCCTCGGTCTCGATGACCGTGGCCACGGGACCGACATCGCGGACCGTGCCGTCCATGCCGGCCACGTGAATCCGGTCGCCCGCGTGCATCCGCTGCCGCAGGTAATAGCCAGCCAGAATGCCGCCCATCACGTCGCGTCCGCCGAGGCCAAAAGCCAGGCCGAAGCCCAGGGCCAGCCCGCCGAAGGCGATCAAGATCAGCTCCTTCAAAATGCCGACCTCGATGTGCAATTGGTCAAAGGCCCCGATGAAGGTCACCAGCGCCAGCACGTAGTAGACGGCGTTGGCCAGGTTTTCGGCATAGCTGATGCCGACGCGGTCGGCGCTGGTGGCGATCACGCCTCGCAAGAAACCGGCGAGCAACAGGCCCACAACGACTACCACGGTTGCTACAAGCAGGTTTGGAATGTAGCCGAAGAATTTTTCCATGGCGTCGCTGACCGCCGGAATCTTCAGAATGTTGAAGGCCGCGGCCAGGAAGAGGCACATAGTCAGCCAGAAAACCATCTGTCCGACGATCGCCGGCACATTGTGCTTAATGCCC
>DATFDL010000780.1:0-10068 GCA_035252155.1 Pirellulales bacterium
CGCCTCACAGCCGAGGGCGGCTGTGCCACACCGGCGACGGATGTCGCATAGGTCACTGTTCGCCGTGGTCGATGCCAAGCTGCTCATAAACATGACAATGGCCGCGCGCACCGCGATAGACCGCGTACAATCCGCCGCCCAGCAGGATCATGCTGGGCAGCGACAGCCGGCTCAGACCATAGAGCGCCAACGCCGTGCCGCCCACTACGCTGAGCATCCGCTCCATCTCGCTCATGTTGATATGGTCGCCATGCGGCATCGAGAGCAATCCGCGTTCGCCCGATTCTTGATACGAGGTCTGAGTCGCCATGTCAGTTGCTCCTGTTTGTAGGTCAGGCTTTCCAGCCTGACGTTGTTTGAATAAAACAGTCCACCCAATCTCCGCGCCGCACGGGCCGGCGGTCTTAATCTACCCCAATTGGCCAAAAATGGCACGCACGGACCGCCCCGTCCGCCGCTGTGCAGTGCGAACATTGTCGAACGGAATGAATTCCGTTCTACGGGCCGCGCCTCGTATAGCATTCCGTGTGCCGGAGCTACCGGTAGCAATGCCCGCTTGTTAACCTAGAATGTTGCTTTTGTTTTAGTGTGCCCGAAAGGATCGTTCATGCGTCGCCGGCTTGTTGTTGGGGTTTCACTGACGATCGTCCTGGTCTGCACAGGTCTGAAAACCAGTGCCGGGGCCGCTGATCCCGGGACCCAACCCGCGGGCATGCTGCCCACCGACGCCTCGGGCACACGGCTGAACCTTGACTTCGAGACGGGCGATCTGACCGATTGGCTGCCCGAAGGCGACGCCTTCGAGGGGCAGCCCATCGAGGGCGACACAGTCTCTCGGCGGCGGCAAGACATGCGCAGCCAGCATCAGGGCCGTTTTTGGATCGGCAGCTTCGAACGCAGGGGCGACCCACCCCAGGGCGTGCTGCGGTCGGCGGCGTTCCGTGTGACGCATCCCTACGCCAGTTTTCTGATAGCCGGCGGCCCGCACGCTGAAACCCGCGTCGAGCTGGTCCGCAAAGACACCGGCAAAGTCATCTTTCAGGCCAGCGGTGACGAAACCGAAAATCTCAAGCCCGTCGTCGTCGATCTGCGGCAGCACGTGAGGCGCGAGATCTTCATTCGCGTGGTCGACGAACACAGCGGCCATTGGGGCCACGTCAACTTCGACAACTTTCGATTCCATCAAGAACTTCCCAAAGTACCGCCCCGTCCCGGCGCGCGGCCGCTCGACTCGTTCGCCAACGCCGGGCTAAGCGCCGAAGAAGCGGCGCGCGCCATGACCGTGCCCGAGGGATTTCAGGTGACGCTGTTCGCCGGCGAGCCTGACGTGGTGCAGCCGATCGCCCAGGCCATCGACGACCGCGGCCGGCTGTGGGTGGCCGAGGCGTATTCTTATCCACGGCGCGTCAGCGAGGCCGAGGCCCGCGACCGGATTCTGATCTTCGAAGACGAAGACGGCGATGGGCGATTCGATCGCCGCAAGGTGTTTGCCGACAAGCTGAACCTGGTGAGCGGCCTGGAGGTGGGTTTTGGCGGCGTGTGGGTGGGCATGGCGCCTTACCTGCTTTTCATTCCCGATCGCGACGGCGACGACCTGCCCGACGCCAAGCCGCAGGTGCTGCTCGACGGCTGGGGTTCGGAAGACACGCACGAGACGCTCAACTCGTTCATCTGGGGACCAGACGGCTGGCTCTACGGCTGCCACGGGGTGTTTACGCATTCGCGCGTGGGCAAGCCGGGCACGCCCGACACACGGCGGGTGCCAATCAATGCCGGCATCTGGAGGTATCACCCCACGCGGCACGAGTTCGAGGTGTTTGCCCACGGCACCAGCAACCCTTGGGGCCTCGACTTCAACGACCAGGGCCAGGCCCTGCTCACCGCCTGCGTGATTCCGCACCTCTATCATGTCGTTCAAGGCGGGCGATACCAGCGGCAGGCCGGGCAGCACTTCAATCCGTACACTTACGCCGACATTCAGACGATCGCACTGCACCGGCACTGGGTGGGCGACAACCCGCACGCCGGCAACAACCGCTCCGACTCGGCGGGCGGCGGCCATGCCCATGCCGGCGCCATGATCTACCTGGGCGGCAGTTGGCCCGAGCGATACCGCAATCAGCTCTTCATGAACAACATCCACGGCGCGCGGCTGAACCAAGACAATCTCACGGCGAAGGGGTCCGGCTATATCGGCGACCGCGCCCCCGATTTTCTGCTGGCCAATGATGCCTGGTCGCAGATTATCAATCTGCAATATGGCCCTGACGGTCAAATGTACATGATCGACTGGTACGACAAGAACCAGTGCCACCACCACGACGTGAACGGCCACGACCGCACCAACGGGCGAATCTTTAAGGTCAGTTATAAGAATGCCCAGCCGGTGACGGTTGATCTGCGAAAAAAGACCGACGCTGAGTTGGTCGAGCTGCTCGTGCACCACAACGAATGGTTTGTGCGGCACGCTCGCCGCATCTTGCAAGAGCGTGGGGCGAAAGGCGTGCGCGGGTCGCTCGCCAAGCTGGCGTTTGAGCATGCCGATGCCTCGCGCCGGCTGCGCGGCCTGTGGGCGCTGCACGCGACGGGTGGCTTGTCGGACTCTGAAATCACCCGGGGTTTGCGGGACCGCGACGCCTACGTGCGGGGATGGACTATTCAACTGGCGCTCGAAAAACGTCAACCGTCTGATCAAACGCTCGCCCTGCTCGCGAAACTGGCCGCCGCCGACGCCTCGCCGGTGGTGTGGCTCTATTTGGCGTCGGCCGCCGATCGTCTCTCGCTCGACGAACGGCTGCCGATCCTGCGGCATCTCTTGTCGCACTCCGAGGATTCCGACGATCACAATCTGCCGTTGATGGATTGGTACGCCGCGGAACCCATCGTCGAGCACGACGTGTCGCAGGCCGCGGCGCTACTTGATGTCTGTGAGATTCCGTTGGTGCGGCGTTTCTTGGTGCGCCGGATGGCACAGTATGCCACGCCCGAAGCGCTGGCCCTGCTGGTCGATCGTCTGTCGCACTCGGCCGCGCCCGATGATCAGCGGACGTTGCTGGAGGAAATCAACCGCGGCCTCGCCGGCAAGCGGCAAGTGGCCATGCCCGAACGGTGGCAGGCGGTTTACGATCGACTCTTAAAAAGCAGCGATAGCCAAATCGTTTCTCAAGCCACCTCGCTCGCGTTGACGTTTGGCGACCAGCGGGCGTATCGCCGCCTGGAACAAGTGGCCGCCGACCGCGACGCCGCGGTCAAGGTGCGCGAAGAGGCGATTGCCGCCTTGGTCAAGGCTCGTGACCCCGACCTGCCGCCGATCTTGCAAAACTTGATCGGCGACGCGGTCGTGCGCCGCGCGGCGCTGCGGGCCTTGGCGGCCGAGAGCCATCCCCGCACGGCCCAAAGCATTCTCGACGCCTATGCCGAGTTCACGCCCGACGAGCGGCGCGACGCCCTGGCCACGCTTGTTTCGCGTGTCGAATCGGCCGCCGCGCTGCTCGATGCCGTGGCCGCCAAACGTGTGGCGGCCACCGATCTTTCCGGCGAGCTGGTCCGCCAGGTTCGCAATCTGAAGAACGCCAAGCTCGATGAACGGCTGAGCGAAGTTTGGGGCGCCGTCAACGACACACCGGCCGAACGCCGCCAGTTGATGGAGCAATACAAGGCCATGCTGGCCAAACCCGGCGCACAGGCGGCCGACCTGCCGCTGGGCCGGGCGATCTTCGCCAAAACCTGCCAGCAGTGCCACACGCTGTTCGGCGTCGGCGGCAAGGTTGGCCCCGATATCACCGGTTCGAACCGGGCAAACCTCGATTACATCTTGTCGAACGTCATTGACCCCAGCGCGCTCATCGGCAAGGAATATCAGGCGGTCGTGATTGAAACCTCTGACGGCCGCACGCTCACGGGAATCATCCGCAACGAAACGCCCGACGCCTTGGAACTGGCCACTGCCACCGAAACCGTCACCGTGCTCAAGAGCGACATCGACCAGCGCGAAGTCAGCCCCAAGTCGATGATGCCCGATGACCAGCTCAAGCCGTTCAGCGAGCACGAAGTGCGATCGCTGGTGGCCTATCTGGCCAGCCCCGCTCAGACGCCGCTCTTGGCGAGCAAGGAAAACGTGGCCGGGTTCTTCAACGGCCGCGACCTGGCCGGCTGGCAAGGCGACGCCAAGTTGTGGCGGGTGGTGGACGGCGAAATCATCGGCAAAACGGCCGGCCTCGATCGCAATGAGTTCTTGCGAAGCGACCTGGTGGCCGGCGATTTTCGGCTGACGCTGGCGGTGAAGCTGGTCGACGATCAAGGCAACAGCGGCATTCAGTTCCGCAGCGAGGCGTTGCCCGACGGCGAGATGCGCGGCTATCAGGCCGACGTCGGACCCGGCTGGTGGGGCAAGCTCTACGAAGAAAACGGTCGGGCGTTGTTATCCGATCGGTCGGGCGAAGCCTATGTGCGCCGCGGCGAATGGAACGAGTATCGCATCGAGGCTGTCGGCGGCAAAATCCGCACTTGGATCAACGATCATCCCTGTGTGGATCTCGACGATCCCTCGGGCGCCCGTCGCGGCATCTTCGCCCTGCAGCTTCACTCCGGCGGCCCTACCGAAGTCCGTTTCAAAGACCTGCGGCTCGAACTATTGCCCGCTCAGTGATCTTCGCCTTCCAAGCCGGCTGTTTTTTTCAGGCAAAAAGATGGAGGGTAAAAAGATGAGCAGCTTTTTGCCTCCTATTCTTTTGCCTTCCCTCTGCGGCTAGCCTAGTAGGCTGGGTATTTCATGGCGACCGTTGTATTTGAGCCGCCCGCGGCCGCACAATTTGAGGAACTGCCGGAGCGAATCAAGGATCGGATGGTCAATCTCATTGCGCGATTGCAGGACTGGCCGAGCGTCAGTGGCGTAAAATACCTTCGTGGGAATCTCACTGGCCACTGCCGGCTTCGGACCGGCGACTATCGAATCCAGTTTCGGGTCGAGGGAGACGTCGTGACGATCGAACAAGTGGGCCACCGCGACCGGTTTTATGACTGAGGTGTATAAATGAAGGCGCTACAACGTCTCGAAGTTGCCGGAAAGCGGTTCGTTCTCTTAGAAGAGAGCGAATACCAGCGGTTATGCCAAGTCGCCGGTCAGGTCGCGGAAACGGCCGACGATCTACCGGCGCTTCCAAAACCAAACAAGAAAGGGCAATTCCCGGCACTCGAATACGCGCGCATCTCGCTCGCGCGTGATCTCATTCGAAACCGAAAAGAACTCGGCTTGAGCCGTCAGCGCCTGGCCGAACTTGCTCGCATTCGCCCTGACACGCTGGCGCGCGTCGAAAGTGGCAAGCACACGGCGGCCAAGGGTATCGTAGATAAAATCATGCGGGCCATCGAATCCGAGCGCCGACATGCCAAACGCCAGCGCCGGCAGCCAAGCGGACGCTGACGTCGAACGCGCCGTTCAGGCAAAGCCGGGCAAAACATGTCGATCTTTTTGCCTCCATTTTTTGCCTTCCGTCTGCGGCTAGTTGCTCACGGCTTGACCGCCTCGAAATCGCGCGGCTCGCGGCCGAGATAAATGTGGTCGAAGAGCGCAAACTCGCCGTCTTGCGGACTGAGCGCGAGGCCGGTCAGCGTGAACTCGCCAAAGTCGGCAAACAGGTCGCGCGTCACAACCACGAACGCCGAGGGAAGATTCGGGTCGAGCCGCAAGGCTGCGCCGTAGCTTTCGCCCTCGCCGGGACCGGCGTCATAGCGAAACTTGCCGGGCTTATCGGCCGTCGGTCCCCACTGGCCGTCGTGATTGAGTTGCAAGCAAATCCGCTGACCGCCTTGTTTTTTCCACGCGAATTGCAAATAGCGATACTCGCCGGCGGCCGGCTTCTCGCGAATCTTGACGCCCAGGCCGGGCAGCGCCGGATTAAAGCGTTGGTCGGGCGTCACTTTTACGCTCGCCGTGCCCGAATATTTCTGGTCGGTCGCCAGCGTGGCTGTTCCGCCGCCTTGCGTCAGATTGGCCGCAAACTCGGGCTGGTCTTCAAACACCGCCAGCGGCGGCTGGCCCGCGGCAGAACTAGGACAACCCTTCAGATCGTCGGCGGTCCGGGCCAGATAGATCTGATCGAACAACGCCGCTTCGCCGTCGGAGGCGGTCAGCGCCAGGCCGTCGAGACGGAACGCCCCAAAATCAGCGAAGAGGTCGCGCGTGACCACCGTCCACTCGGCCGGCAATTTGTCGTCGAGCTTGACGGCGGCCGCGTTGAACGGATTGGCGTTGGGTCCGGCCTCATAACGGTACGAGGCGCCGGCCGCGCCGCGCAGCGGACCAAACATCCCGTTCGCCGCCAACTGCAAGAGCACATTGCCGCCGCCCCGCTTTTTCCAAGCGAACCGCAAAAAGCGATATTCTCCCTCGCCTGGATTCTCGGCGATGTTGAGGCCCAGCCCCGGCAACTTCTGGCGAAACTTTTGATCGGGCGTGACCGAGAGCGCGGCTGTGCCCGAGTAGCGGTCGGTCGTCTCCAGGGCGATCTTGCCGCCGCCTTCGGTCAGTCGAGCCAAAAACGACGACTCGTCCTCGAACAGCCGGTAGAGTGCCGGCGGCGGCCCGCCCGGCACGACGTTGACCGCCACGGGAACCTTGTTCGACGAGACGACCGCCTGCGGATTTGCGCGATCGACGGCCACCACGCGCACGTTGGCCAACGCTCCCTGCGGCGAGCCAAAAGGAAACGCCACCGGCAGTGCGAACTCGGCTTGATCGGGAGCGAGCGTCAGCTCGGGCGCCGGCAACTCGGGCGGCAAGCCGGCCAGCGTCACGATCAACGGTACCTTAAATTCGCCCAGCCGCTGCACCGAGCCAGTCAACTTGCCAGTTTCGCCCGATCCGGCTTTCGCCTCGACCTTGGCGTCGCCCGAGAGTGCCAGCGTCAGGGGAGAGGCCGGCGTCATCCGCCGGGCGGGCGTGACCGCCGTGGCCAACACCGCTTTGCCGTCGGCCGAAAGCAGTTCGGCCTGCACCGCCAGATCGTAGGGAATTACCGGCAGGTCGCGCGGCACCAACAGCGCGGCGACGCCGGCCGACTGGTCGGCCGCGACCGTCGGCGTGCCGTCGAGCCGCAACGCGCGGTCGAGATCGTCGACTTGCTTGTCTTGGTTGTTCTCTTTGATCGTCTTCTTGGGAATGATCTGCGTCATCAACAGCGAGAGCCGCACCGGACCCACGGCGCCGGCGGTTCTGGCGACCTGCACTTCGAGCGGCAGGCGCGCGCCCAGCGGCAGCCGATTGTCGGCCGTCGCCGCGCTCCAAGCCACGGAGATTGGCAATGACTGAGTGCCCGACAGCGCCAGCTCATCGGCCAGCCAGGGCTGATATTTCGCGGCGGCGTTGCCGGCGACCTGGGCCACGCGGCGGATGGCGGTGTTCGGCTGGGTGCTGTCGCCGATGACCGTGGCGATCACCGGTGCGGGCTGCTGATCGCCCGTCTCGAACGTCACTAACGTATCGGTGGCGCCGGCGGGAATTTCGTCGCCCGTGATCCGCACTCCGCCCGGCAGGCCGGCGAAGTTGAGTTTGATCGGGCCGTTGTAGCCGCGGCGGTCGGCTCGCACGCGCATCACCGTGACGCCCTGCCGCGGCAACGGCTCGCGATCAGTGAACAGCGTCAGGCCGTAATCGGGCGTACCTTTCGGCGTTACTGCCAAGCGGTAGACGTACTCGGCCCCTCCGCGGCCTTCGAGGTCTTTGATCGCCAGCAGCACCGAATCGGTTCCGGCCGGCATCGTAAAATCGAGTCCCGGATCGGTGGTCGAAGGCTGATCGTCGCTGCTGGCCAGCCCGCCTCCCTGCATGTTGCGGATCGACAGCACGCCATCGAGCGGAGAACCCACGCGCGCCGCCAGCGCTTCGATCCGAAGTGCCTGCCCCGGCGAAGCCATCAGTTGATAGTGATCCTCCTCCTTGGCGGCCCCGATGCGGCCGCTGACGGCCATCGGCACGGCGAGCTTTTGCGGCGGGCCGCCTGCGGCGACGGGCGTTTCGCTCAGTTCTTCATAGTCGCTATAGATCAACCGCGGCCGCCCGCCCGTGAGCAACTCAGCCACCGGCCACGCCGCGGCGAACTGCCCGGGCGCCGGTGCGTCGCTTGAGTCGGCCTTCGCGCCGGCCGGCAGATTGGTTGAGGCAAATTCCAGCGGCGACTTTGTTCCGCGCTTCACGCCCAGCGGAATCACCAGGTCGGCATAATGAAACGCGCCGATTTTGAGGCGGAAACTGCCCGGTCCTGGCCCGCGATACAAGGCATCATGCAGCTCGACGGTGTAACGGCCATCGGCGGGAAGCTCGGCCGTCAGCCGCGCGTCGCCCGTCAGCGCCGCTGCTGCTTGCGCCCAGGCAAGCTGCACGCCGCGGCCATCGAGCAAATGAACAACGGGGTTCAGCTCCACGCCCAGCCGCCGGCCTTCGACCTCGACCACGATGTGCTGCCCCTTTGTACCGGTAAACGATGTGCGCAGCACATTGCTGCCTTGCAGCGAGCCGCTCAGCGCCACCGGCAGACTGGCCACCTCTGCCGCAAACGGCATTTCGGGCAGGGCATCGACGCCCACGGCCAGCGGCGTCGAAATGCCGTCCGCCGTGGCCAACCGAAGCTGGTAAATGCCCGGCGGCGTCGCGGCATCGAGTGTCACGTCGATCTGCACCTGGTTGGCCGTGGCGCCTTCTTTGACCACCTGCTGGGCAATCGGCACGCTCAGCAGCAGCCGCGGCTCGGGTAGCAGGTCGGCGCCGTTGAGCACCAATGTGGTTGTCGCGCCGGTCCGCAGGCCGCGCAGCGACAGGTTAGAAATCGTTGGCGCGGCGGCCTCGGCGCGAGCAACCACTAGGAGTAGGGTGAACGCAGAGATTGCGAGCTGCTTTCTCGCAGAAGGGTCGAATATCATCGTACTTTTGGTGTCCCTAGACTTTGTCCGAAACCTCCAAAATACTTGACAGCCCGACGGTAGGGAACGCCCTCGGTGGTGTTCCGTCCACGAGCGGGACTCAATGTCGGGCGTTTCTTTCGCGGAGCGAATGAGGATATTCAACAATCCATCAAAGCTTGCCGATGGGACATTGACAACCGCCGATTCCGGGCAGTATATTGCCTGCTAGCATGCGGAGGTTGCGTACCCGCCCCCCAAACAAAAACCCCGCCTTGACTCACCCCGCCTAAAATCATCGTTTCTGGAGGCTACCAGCCATGCTCGTCATTCCCGGCAGACCAGGTAAGGATACGTGCGACGGCGTCACGCGACGCGAACTGCTCAGGGTCGGTGGTTCGGCGGCGCTGGGCATCTCGCTGGCCAGCCTGTTTCGCTTGAAGGCCGAAGCGGCCGAAGGCGCCGGCGGCGGACCGGGCTGGGGAAAAGCCAAAAGCGTCATTCTGCTGTTCTTGCAGGGCGGTCCTAGCCATCTCGATCTGTGGGATCCCAAAGTCAATGTGCCCGACAATGTGAAGAGCATTTTTAAGCCGATCCCCACCAAGACGCCGGGCGTCGAAGTCACCGAGCTGCTGCCGAAGCTGGCCAGCGTTACCGACAAGCTGACGCTCATCCGCTCGGTCAGTTATACGCCGATCGGACTGTTTAACCACACGGCGGCGTATTATCAACTGCTCACAGGCTACACGGCCGACAAGGTCAGTCCGTCGGGCCAACTGGAGCCGCCCAGCCCTAAGGATTATCCGAATCTCGGTTGCAACATCGTGCGGCTGAAACCGCCCACGGTGCCGATGCTGCCCTACGTGATGATGCCGCGGCCGACGCAAGAGAGCAACGTGGTGGGTAAGGCGGGCACGGCCGGCTTTTTGGGCCGGGCCTACGACCCGTATTATTTGTTCCCGCCCGGCGACGATATGGACATGGCCAAGATGTCGCGGATCAAGGTCGACGATTTGCAGCTTCGGCCCGAGCTGACGGCCAGCCGGCTGGAGCGCCGCGCCCGCCTGCGCGACGTGATCAAAGAAGGCATGCCGGCCGTCGAAAAGGCCACGGCCAAGTACGATCTCGACGAATACTACAGCAAGGCGCTGTCTCTGGTCATTTCGGGCCGCG